>NZ_JASJXJ010000004.1:0-59160 GCF_035018685.1 Cryobacterium sp. RTC2.1 | reverse complement strand
CCGCACCGGGGGCCCGGGGGCGGGCACTCGCCCCCGGGGCAGCGCTCTTCGGAGCCCTGATCCCTGTCTTTGTCTGGGGCGCCGTCGCAACCCTCGGCAGCGGCCTCGGCGTGCCGGCGACCGCGACCGGCCTCCCGCTCCAGCCGATGGCCACCGCAACCCTCTTCGACCTCTTCCTGGCCGGCTCCCTTGCACTCGCCCTGCGCCGCACCCGCCGCGCCGCCAGCACCGGCACCACCACCACCGAGCGCGTTCCGAATTCAGGAGTTCAGGCCGAATCCGGCCCGAATCGCCCCGAGCCAACCCGAATCAGGCACCACGTCCTGGATTCGGCACACACCCCAGCGGGTGAGACGGCCGGCGGGTGGCGCTTCCTCGCGGCTCTCACGCTCGCCGCCCTCGTCGTCTCCGGGCTCACCACACCGGCGCTGGCCGCGACGGATGCCGGCGCGCACGCCGTCCCGCACGGCTCGCACGGTCTTCCCTCGGCCCCTACCCCCGAGACCCCGGCCGGCCACCACCACTAGCCGCGGGTCAGGACGCGGGCAGGGCGCCCTGGCTGCCCATGAACCGCTGCACGTCCTCGTCGACGATGATGTCGCTCGGCCGCAGCGGCCGGGTGAGGTAGAGCCCGTCGAGGCCGGTCAGCCGGCTGAGGGCAACGTAGGTCTGGCCGGGGCTGAAGACCCTGGTGCCGAGGTCGACGATCGCCCGTTCGTACGTCGCGCCCTGGGACTTGTGGATGGTGACCGCCCAGGCCAGCCGCAGCGGGAACTGGGTGAACTCGGCGACGACGTCCCTGCTGAGCTTCTTCGTCGCCTGGTTGTAGCTGTACTTGTACTTCTCCCACACGGCCGGCTCCACCTCGTGCGTCGTGCCGTCGATCTCGACGTAGACCGTCGAATCCACCTTCGTGACCGTGCCGATGCTGCCGTTGACCCAGCGCGCGCCGCCGTCGAGCGGAGAGTCGTTGCGCAGGAACATCACCTGGGCGCCCACCTTGAGCTCGAGCACCGCGTCCGCTGGATAGGTGCGGCCGCCGAAGTCACCGGTGACCTCTGCCTTCGCGGTGAGCGCCTTGCCCGGCAGTCGTTTGAGCGCGGCCGCGTTGATCCGGTTGACCGCGTCGTTGCGGGTGGCGAGGGTAATCACGCCCTCTGCAGGCGGGGTGCGGGCGCCCGCTGCGTTGAGCGCGCCGCCGATCTCCGCGGTGACCTGCCCGTAGCGCACGGCGTTCAGCATGTGCCGGAAGTCGGCATCCCGCTGCCGGTGCACCTCGGTCAGTTCGAAGATGCGCAGTTCAGCGCCCTTCCAGACCTTCGCGTCGAAGAACCACATCGACCGGTAGGTGTCGGTGAAGTACGCCCGCTCGTCGGAATCGCCGGGGACGGGCGCGAGCTGGTACGGGTCGCCGAACAAGACGATCTGCACGCCGCCGAAGCTGTCGTTCGGGCGCTGCCTGGCCTGCCGGAGGCTGCGGTCGATCGCGTCCATCAGGTCGGCGTTGACCATCGAGACCTCGTCGATCACGACGGTGTCGATCGTGTTGAGCAGCTTCTTGACCTGGTCGTTCTGGTCGATCGCGTGGTCGGCGATGACCCCGATCGGCAGCCGGAAGAGCGAATGGATCGTCTGCCCGCCCACGTTGAGCGCCGCGACACCGGTCGGGGCGGCGATCACGATCTGCTTGCTGGTGTTCCACGACAGGTGGTTCAGCAGCGTCGACTTGCCGGTGCCGGCGCGCCCCGTCACGAAGACATTCTGGCGCGTGTTCTCGATGGCCTGGTAGACCTCGGCCTGCTCACGCGACAACGAAATCGGGGACACGGGTCGCTTTCAGTAGGAATGGAGGGAACATTCCACTGTATCCGCCCGGGCCGGTGCCGGGGGCGGATGCCGGGCATCCGTGGACATCGCAGCTCCCGTCCCGCACCCACGCACGCCGGCACCTCAGAATCGCGCCCGTAGAATGTGGACGTGAGCAACCGCGACCGCACGGCCCCGCGCGACCGGGGCCGAACCCTCGTCGCCGTCGTCGTGGTTGTCGTCCTCCTCGTCGCCGCGCTGTTCGCGGCGATCGGTTCGCTCAACCGCGAGGTGTACAGCGCGGGTGGTTTTGTGCGCCAGTACCTCGACGCCCTGGCCAGACACGACACCGCGAGCGCACTCACCCTGCCGGGGGTGACCCCGACCACGGCAGAGCTGACGGCGGCGGGCCTGCCGACGGAACTTCCCGACACGCTGCTGCGGGCATCCGTGCTCAGTTCGATCACCGCGATCAGGCTCGTCAGCGACACCGTGCAGCCGGACGCCGCCGACACAGGCACAGGCACCGGCACCGCCGAGGTGCACAGCGTGATCTACGCCTTCGACCTCGACGGTGCTCCGGAGACGATGGAGTTCCGGGTGGCCAGGGCGGGAACGTACGCGGCGGTCTTCGACTCGTGGCGCTTCGACACCAGCCCCCTCGCGGTGCTCGGCGTCACGGTCTTGCACGAGGCGAGTTTCTCGGTCAACGGCCTCACCCTCGACACGCGCGCGCACGCGGCGGCCGACGGCCCGGTGACGTTCTCGAACCAGGCCGCGTACCTCGCGTTCGCCCCGGCCCGGTACACGATCGCGCACGAGTCGGCCCTGCTGACCGCGGCGCCGCAGTCGGTTCCCGTCACGCAGTCCGGGGCGACGGATGTCTCGGTCGACGCCGAACCGAACGCGTCCTTCGTCGGGCAGGTCCAGTCGGAGCTCAACGCCTTCCTCGATTCCTGCGCGACGCAGACGGTCCTGCAGCCCTCTGATTGCCCCTTCGGGATCGAGATCAACGACAGGGTCAAGTCGGTGCCGACCTGGTCGATTCCCGAATACCCGGCCGTGACGCTCGCCGCCGGGGACACCGCCTTCGACATGCCGGCGACGGCAGGCAGGGCGCACATCAAGGTCGCCGTGCAGTCGCTCTTCGACGGGGACCTCAGCACCCGGGATGAGGATGTTCCGTTCGCGGTCGCGATCCAGGTCGTGGTCGGGGCCGACGGGTCGCTCGCGATCCAGCTCCGCTGACCGATTCCGGCAGGGACTAGGGCTGCCGGGTGTCGCGCGAGGCGAGCCGCTCGAGCTGGGCGTTGTAGCGGATGAGCTCGGCCTCGCCGGTCCGGTCGGCGTTGCGGTCCTTGCGCCGGGTTTCCTTCTCGTCACTGCGGGACCACTGGATCGCGACGGCGATCGCCAGCGCGATCGTCGGGATCTCGCCGACGCTCCAGGCGATGCCGCCGCCCAGCTGTTGGTCGGCGATCGCACTGACCCCCCAGGTACGGCCCATCGCGCCGTACCAGTCGGCGAGGAGCAGGCCCGTCCCGGTCATCAGGGCGACCCCGAAGAAGGCGTGGAACGCCATCGTGCCGAGCAGCAGCAGCAGCCGGAAGGCGTAGGGCAGCCGGTACGGCACCGGGTCGATGCCGATCAGGGACTGCACGAACAGGTACCCGGTGATCAGGAAGTGCACGACCATCCACTCGTGCCCGATATGGTCGGTCGTCGCCCAGCTGAACAGGTTCGAGTAGTAGAACACCCAGAGGGAGCCGGCCCAGAGCACTGCGGCGACGATCGGGTTCGTCAGGACGCCCGCGTACCGGGAGTGCACCGCGAGGAGGATCCACTCGCGGGCTCCGCGGCTCTCATCGGTGCGCTTGTGGATGGCCCGGGCGGCAAGGGTGATCGGGGCGCCGGGCACGAGGAACACCGGCACCAGCATGGTGAGCGCCATGTGCATCAGCATGTGCGACGAGAACAGATACTTCGCGTACAGGTTGGCGCCGCCGTTGGTGATGTAGAAGAGGATGAGCATCCCCACCACCCAGGACACGGTCCGGTAGACAGGCCAGGAGTCACCGCGCTTGTGCAACCGGTAGACCCCGGCCAGGTAGAAGAAGATCCCGAAGGCGCAGAACAGCACCCAGGCCAGGTCGAAGTCCCACTCGGTGAAGTACCGGGCGAAGGTCAGCTCTGGCGGCAGCAGCTCGCCGGTGAGGATCTGCGCGGGGGTCGAGGTGGCGACCTGGGTCGCCACGACCTGGGCGACCGGGGTCGCGGTACGGGCGAGCGCCGCAGCAACCCCTGAGGCGAGTCCCATGAAAGCGAGCTCGCCGACCACGAGCCACCAGAACCAGGTGCCCGCGCTGCGGCCGGCGGCGCCCGGTCCCGCGAGCGTGGCCCGGCGCATCCGCTCGACGAGGAACCGGCGCTGCAACACACCGAAACCGCCGAGCGTGATGAGGGCGACGACCTTCACGAGCACGAGGATGCCGTACGGCGTCAGAAGCCGGTCGATGCTGCCGATCCGCAGTTCGGCGCTGACGTAACCGGAGGCCGCGACGACGATGAAACTCACGAGGGCGAGCGTCGAATAGCGGCCGATGACGGCGTTGATACGCGTGCCCTCGAGCTGTTTGCGGAGCACGACGACCGTCAGGAGCCCGCCGAGCCAGATCGCCGCGAACACGAGGTGCAGTCCGAGTGCCGTGATCGCGACGTCGTGGCCCTGGCTGCCCGCTGCGTGGCCCTGGAGCGCCATCGGAACGAGGGCGCCGATCGCGAGGGCCGTGACGAAAACGAGCCCGGTCTGGCTGCGCACCGCGAAGCACAGCACCGTGACGCCCGCGGCGATGAGCGTGGTCGCGAGCCAGGCCTGGCCGAGTTCGATCTGGCTGAAGAACTGGCCGGCGGTCGCGCTGAAGCGGTCGTCGAAGGCCAACGGGACATCCGTCACCTGCAGGAAGGTCAGGAACCCGGTGAGAGCGGAGGCGGCGGTGAAGAGTGCCGCGGCTCCCGCGGCGAAGTCGAGCGAGGTGCCGTATGCGTTCTCGCGGGGGCTGAGCGCGAAGCAGGCGAGCACGAGGGCGCCGATCGTGCCCGCAGCACCGAGGTTGACGAGCAGCTTCGCCACCGGGAGTCCCCAGCGCACGAGCGGCCCCGGGTCTGCGAGCAGTTGCGCAGCAGCGCCGCCGCCGTAGGCGAGGGCCAGCAGGGTCGAGAGCACGGCCACCAGGAGGAGGGCTGCAGGACCGGAGATCCGCACGAGACGAGGCACGGCTCCAGCTTAACCGGCCAGCCGGGTGGGTATGCCGAGAGCGGATGCCACGGACCGGACGCAGAGGAGGGCGCCGGCCGAAGCCGACGCCCTCCTCTGTATGAAGCAGGTGAAGCAGATGAAGCGGGTGAAGCAGGTGGAACGGGTGCCGATGTTACTTGGCGGCGGCCTTCAGCTTGCTGCCGGCGGTCAGCTTGACGCGGTGGCCTGCTGCGATGGCGATTTCTTCGCCGGTCTGCGGGTTGCGGCCGGTGCGCGCCGCGGTGGCGGTGCGCTCGACGCCGAGCCAGCCCGGGATGGTGACCTTGCCGTCGCTCGCGACGGTTTCGGCGAGTGCGGCAAAGAATGCGTTGAGCACGCTGTCGACGGCAACCTGGCTCTGGCCAGAGTCTGCGGCAACCTTGGCAACGAGCTCGGTCTTGTTCAGCGACTTGTCAGCCATTGAGTGTCCTCCTCGGACCTTCGTCTGTAAAAAACAGGTATGCGGGTAATGCGGGCGACGCCAGAAGGCGCATCCGTTGGTCGGTTGGACCGCGTTGAATCTAACAGAGTTCCGGGAACTTCCGCGTATTTCCGGCGTTTTTCGGCATCTTGGGGCGCTTTTTGCCCTTCCGGGAGTGCCATTTCCGCTGTGCGCGGAATCCGGGGTCCCTCGACGAGACATCCGCCCGGGTACGAGAAAGGGGATGTCGACCGAAGTCGACATCCCCTCATTCGCGGAACCGGAGTTCAGCGAAGCGATTCAGCGGGTGTTACCAGCTGGACTTGGTGATGCCGGGCAGCTCGCCGCGGTGCGCCATGTCGCGGAAACGCACGCGCGAGATGCCGAACTTGGAGAGGTGGCCACGGGGGCGACCGTCGACGGCGTCGCGGTTGCGCACGCGCACCGGCGAAGCGTTGCGGGGAAGCTTCTGGAGGCCGAGGCGGGCTGCCTCGCGCGACTCGTCCGTACCGGACTCGTCGACGAGGGCCTTCTTCAGCTCCAGGCGCTTGACGGCGTAACGGGCAACAACGATCTTGCGCTGTTCGTTACGGGCGATCTTGCTCTTCTTGGCCATGTGTTAGCGCTCCTCTCGGAAGTCAACGTGCTTGCGCACTACGGGGTCGTACTTCTTGAGCACGAGACGGTCGGGGTCGTTACGACGGTTCTTGCGGGTCACATACGTGTAACCGGTGCCGGCCGTCGAGCGGAGCTTGATGATCGGGCGGACGTCATGCTGCTTGGCCATTAGATTTTCTCCCCACGGGCGAGCAGGTCCTTGACGACCGACTCAATGCCACGAGCATCGATAACCTTGATTCCCTTGACCGAGAGGGTCAGGGTGACGTTACGGCGCAACGAAGGCACGTAGTACTTTTTGGTCTGTACGTTCGGGTCGAAACGACGCTTGGTGCGTCGGTGCGAGTGCGAAACGTTGTGTCCAAAGCCGGGAACGGCTCCGGTCACCTGGCAGGTTGCTGCCATGGTTCTCCTCCAATACCGAAGGGCGAATGCCCTTCCCAAGATCTCTTGTCGGCCGGGCACAGCAGTTCCACTTCACTGGTTCAGAAAGCGAAGCCGATGTATTCCGGCAGTGCACGCAAAGATATGCGCAGCAACCGCCAACTCTACGGGTCGACGGGTGTCCGCGCAACTCCGCTCAGGCGATGGCGGCGGCGGCGGATGCCGCGGTGCACGCCGCGCACAGGCCGAACACGTCGACGACGTGGGCGGCCTGGGTGAAGCCGTGCTCGGCGGCGACGTTCTTCGCCCAGGTTTCGACGGCATCCGCTTCGATTTCGACGGTGAGGCCGCAGTGCCGGCAGATCAGGTGGTGGTGGTGGTCTGTCGTGCTGCAGGCCCGGTAGAGGCTTTCGCCGTCGGGCGACTGCAAGCAGTCGGCCTCGCCTTCGCCCGCGAGGTCGGCGAGGGCGCGGTAGACCGTCGCGAGTCCGATCGGGGATCCGGTGGCGTGCAGGCGGGTGTGCAGGCCCTGCACGCTCACGAATCCGACCGTGTCGCTGAGGGCGGTGCGCACAGCCTCGCGCTGCCAGGTGTTGCGCTTCATGACTCCCACCCTAGGCTCGCCCGGGCGGCGGCACGACCGGAAGCCGGCCGGGTGGGCAGGGCGGCGGTCCGGGAACTGCCGGCCCGGGAGCGGATCTGACGCACGGCGAGAGCCAGGAGGAAGAACCCTGCTGCGGTGAGCGCGATCGCGGGCCCGGCGGCGACGTCGATGGCGCGCGAGAGCAGTACCCCGCTGATCCCGGCCGTCGCCCCGAGGACGGGTGCCGCGACGAGGATCTGCCCCGTGGTGCGGGCGAGCAGGCGTGCGGCGGCCGCGGGGGCTGCGATCAGGGCGATCGCGAGGATCGCGCCGACCGCGGGCATCGCGGTCACGACGGTCGCGGTGATGAGGCCCAGGGTCAGGAGTTCCATCGGCCATTCCCGGTATCCGGCCGCGCGGTATCCACTCGCATCGAAGGTCGAGAACAGCAGTTCCTTGCCGAAGAAGACGATCACCAGAACGGCGACCACGAGGACGCCGCCGGCGAGGCCGATGTCGGAACCGGTCGTGGTCAGGATGGATCCGACGAGGAACGAATCGACGTGAACGGGCAGCGACGGGTTGAGCGCCTGCAGGAGCACCCCGAGCGCGAAGCCCGCCGTGAGGACGATGCCAGAGGCCACCTGGCTGCCCTGGCGGCGCACCCGGCCGATCACGGTCATGATTCCGACGATGGCGATGCTCGCGACGAAAGCCCCGAGCGGAATGCTCAGCCCGAGCATGGCCGCGGCGACCGCGCCGGGGAAGGTGGCGTGGGTGAGGGCCTGGGCGAAGAAGGTGCGCCGGCGCAGCACGACAAGGGAGCCGACGAGGCCGCAGAGTGCGCCGATCACGGTCGCGGCGATGAGGGCGGTGCTGAAGTAATCCATCAGAGCACCGCCGCGGGCCGAGGCTGCGGCGCGCGCAGCCGGTCGAGCAGGAGTCGGCCGACGAGGGCGAGGGCGTACCCGGCGACGAGTACGAGCACGACGGTCGCGCCGCTCGGCAGGTTGATGCCGGCCCCCACGGATGCCACATAGCCGAGGGAGAGGCCGAGCCACGCCGCGACGGCGGCGAACACCGCCGCGACCGGGAACAGCAGCCACAGGCGCACGGTCACGAGCCGTGCGACCGCGCCGGGAACGATCAGCACCGCGAGCACGAGCAGGGTTCCGACGGCGCTCGACGCGGCGACGACGACGAGCGCGATCGCCACGTTGAGCACGAGGTCGAGCACGAAGGGCCGGTAGCCGACGGCGGAGAACCCGGTGCGGTCGAAGGCGCGGAAGAGTTGCTCCTTGAGTGTGACTCCCACGAGGAGGAGGGCGATCGCGCAGATCACGATCGTCTGGACGACCTCGACCACGCTGATCGTGAGCAGCCGCCCGAACAGGAGCTGTTCGAGCTGGCCGACGTAGTTGGTCTGCCGGGACACGACGATCACGCCGATGCTGAACATGGCCGTGAACACGATCGCGATCGCGGCGTCGACCGGCACAGCCTTGCGCATCAGCACCGCCAACACGATCGCAGTGAGCACTGCCGCGACGATCGCCCCCGCGAAGAGGCCCTCACGGCCGCCCCAGACGAACCCGATCGCGATGCCGGGAAACACCGCGTGGGTGAGCCCGTCGCTGATGAATTCGAGCCCGCGCAGGTTGACCAGCACGCCGACGATGCCCGCGACGAGGCTCAGCACGAGGAGCACCACGAGGGCGCGGGACATGAACGGCAGGGAGAAGGCGTCGAGAAGCGCGCCCCAGGCATCCACTCAGTGCCCCGTGTGGCTGGGCACGACGACGGTGTGCTCGTCGAGTTCGACCCCGACGGACCGGAAGGTGCGCTGGACGTTCTCAAGGCTGAGCACCTCGTCGAGTGGGCCGAAGGCGACCTGGCCGCCGTTCAGCAGCAGGACCGATTCGCAGACGTCGCGGGCGAGTTCGAGGTCGTGCGTCGAGATGAGCACGGCAACACCGTCGGCCTTGAGTCGCTTCACGGTGTCCACGAGCGCGTTGCGGTTCTCCTGGTCGAGGCCGTTGAACGGTTCGTCGAGCAGGAGCAGGCGGGGCCCGGATGCGAGGGCGCGGGCGAGGAGGCCGCGCTGCTGCTGGCCCCCGGAGAGTTCGCCGAACCGGGTCCTGGCGCGTTCGGAGAGGCCGACGGCCTCGAGGGCCGCTGCGACGTGCGCGCGGTCGCGTTTGCCGGGCAGGCGCAGCCAGCCGAGGGAACGGTATCGCCCCATCATGACCACCTGTTCGAGGGTGACCGGGAATTCCGGGTCGAGCTCGTCGGCCTGGGGCACGTACCCGACCGCGCCTGCGGGGGCCGGGGATTCACCGAGCACTTCGACCGTGCCTGCTGTGCGATGGATCAGGCCGAGCACTCCCTTGAGTAGGGTCGACTTTCCCGAACCGTTCGGCCCGATCAGGGCGACGGCCTCACCCGCGCGCAGGTCGAAGGCGACGTCTTCGAGCGCGGGCGTCTGGGCGTATGCGAAGGATGCCCCGGCCACGTGGAGGGCGAGCGGCGCGGCGGTCCGCGGTTGAGAATCGTTCTCGTTCACGTGTTCACTCTCGCAGGTCTGCCGGTACGGCGGTGGGGACTCTGCCCCAGGACTCGAGGATCAGGCGCACATTGTGCAGCTGAGAGGCGACGTAGGTGGCACCGTCGCTGCCGGCCGGGCCGAGGGAATCGCCATACAGGGCGTCGTCGCCGGAGTACACGGTGACGCCGGCCTGCCGGGCGATCGTGTCGGCGGCCTTGGGGCTGATCGAGGCCTCGGAGAACACGGCCTTGACGCCGGTGGCCTTGATCTTCGTGACGAGTTGGTCGATTTCGGTTGCGCTCGGTTCGGCGTTGTCGTCGAAGCTCGGGATCACGCTGCCGACGTAGGTGATGCCGTATGCGGCCGTGAAATAACCGAAGGCGTCGTGGTTGCTGACGAGAAGCCGCTCCGCGGCGGGGACCGGGTCGATGTTCGTGCGGATCCAGCCGTCGAGCGCTGCGAGCGTGCTTCCGTAGCCGGCGGCGTTGGCCGTGAAGGCAGCTGCCCGGTCGGCGTCGGCGGCACTCGCGGCCGCGAGACCGGCGGCGATGGTGCGGGTCATGGCTTCCGCGTTCGCGACGTCGGTCCAGATGTGCGGGTTGCCGCCCGCGTGGTCGTGTGCGGCATCCGCCGTGTGGGGGGCCTCGTCGTTTCCGGCGCCGCTCTCTGCGATCGTGATGCCCGCATCGGAGTCGATCGTGACGCCATGGAAGCCGGAGGCGTCGATCGCGTCGGTGAGCCATTCCTCGAGGCCGACGCCGTTGATGACGAGCACATCGGCGCGGCCGAGGGCGGTCAGGTCGGCCGCGGACGGGTCGTAGCTGTGCGCGCTCTGGTTCGGCTGGATGAGCTGGGTCAGCGTGACGCCCGGGGCATCCCCGATCACGTTGCGGGCGAGGTCGGCGACCTGGGTGGTTGTCGCGACGACCCGGAGGTCGCCCGATGCTCCTCCTGAGCCTCCGGCCGAACCGGGCGTCGTGGCCGAGCATCCGCTGAGGGTGAGCGCGGCCGCGGCCAGGAGTGCGGGTACGAGGATTTTCGAGGGGGTCACGTAAGCGACGCTATCCCTATTGATAATGATTGTCAAAACCATTAGGTGGGCTCGCCACCGCTTGGTGGCTGGCGGGCTAGACGACGCCGGAGGTGCCGAGCAGGGACCCGATCAGGAAGGTGACCACGAGCGCGGCGGCGCCGCCGAGCACGACGCGGATGATCGCCCGCAGCTTGGGGCTGCCGCCGAGGTGGGCGCCGGTCGCGCCGAGGGCGGCGAGGGCGACGAGCACGGCGCCGAAGGTGATCGGGATGCGCACGCTCGCGGGCAGGAGCAGGATCGCCAGGAACGGGAGCAGCGCGCCGAGGGTGAACGCCGCGGCGGAGACCCAGGCGGCATGCCAGGCGCTGACGACGTCGTCTTCCGTGATGCTGTGCTCGGCCAGCAGGTGGGCGCGCACAGGGTCGATCGCGGTGAATTCCGTGGCGACCTGGCGGGCGGTCGCGGGCGCGAGGCCCTGCTTTTCGTAGAGTTTCGCGAGTTCCTCGAGCTCGCCCTCCGGGTCGATGCTCAGTTCGTGCTTCTCGCGCGCGATCAGGGTGCGCTGGCTGTCGCTCTGGCTGCTGACGGAGACGTATTCACCGAGGGCCATCGAGATCGCCCCGCCGACGAGACCGGCTGTGCCGGCCGCGGCAATGACTGCGGTCGAGCCGCTCGCGCCGGCGACGCCGACGACGAGGGCTGCGACGGAGACGATACCGTCGTTGGCGCCGAGCACCCCGGCGCGAAGCCAGTTCAGGCGGCCGGCGTGGCTCTCGGTGCGCTTCCGGTCGTCGGCTGCGGCTTCGACCGCAGGAGCGACGGGGGCGATTCTGGCGGGGGCGATGGAGGTCATTGGAACATCAGACCACAGGGAATCCACGTCCGCCAGCGTGGAAAGCCTTACCTCACCAGCGCGTTAAAGAGCTGGTGAGGTAAGCCTTCCCAAAGTCTGAACCCGCTATTCGAGGAGGAGGGCCGGTTCCTCGATGATGCTCGCGACATCCGCCAGGAAGCGGCTCGCCACGTCTCCGTCGACGACCCGGTGGTCGAAGCTCGCGCCGATGGTCGTGACCTGGCGCACGCGCACCTCGCCGTCGACGACCCAGGGCTTGGGCTTGATCGTGCCGAGGGCGACGATCCCGGCTTCGCCGGAGTTGAGGATCGGGGTGCCGGTGTCCATGCCGAAGACGCCGATGTTCGTGATCGTGATCGTGCCCCCGGCCTGGTCTGCCGGCGTCGTCTTGCCGTCGCGCGCCGTGAGGGTGAGCGTCTCGAGGGCGCGAGCGAGCTCGAGGAGGCTCATGTCCTGGGCTTCCTTGACGTTCGGCACGATCAGCCCGCGCGGGGTGGCCGCGGCGATGCCGAGGTTCACGTAGTGCTTGATGATGATTTCCTGATCGGTGAAGACCGAGTTCACGGTGGGGTTGCGGCGCACGGCCCAGATCATCGCCTTGGCCATGATCAGCATCGGCGAGACCCGCACCCCGGCGAAGTCGGTCGAGGACTTGAGGCGCTTGACGAACTCCATCGTGCGCGTGGCGTCGACGTCGACGAACAGGCTGACGTGCGGCGCGGTGAACGCGCTGCCGACCATGGCCTGCGCGATCGCCTTGCGCACGCCCTTGACCGGGATGTGCTCCTCACGGTCGCTCGGCCACTCGGGCGTCTGGATGTTGCGGAACACGCTCGCCTGGGTCGCCCCGCGCAGCACGTCCTCGCGGGTGACGTCGCCGACGGGGCCGGTCGCCTCGACGAGGGCGAGATCGACGCCGAGGTCCTTCGCGAGCTTGCGAATCGGGGGCTTGGCGATGACGGGACCGGCGGATGCCGCTCGCGGCGCCCGCGCCTGGGCTGCGGCGGCCGGCCGGGGCGTTTCGATCGCGGGAGGAGCGATCGAGGCGTGCGGCGCGGCACCGTCGGATCCCCGACGGCGACGGGTCGGCACGCTCGGAGCGGCTCCCCGACCGACGAGCACCTTCGGCTCCTCAGCGGTGATGGTCGACCCGGTGTCGAGGGCTGCGCCGGCCAGCTCGGTGACGTGTGCGGCGGGGACCTGTCCTGCTCCGGCATCCGCCGTCACGGCAGCGGGAGCAGCGGCCGGAGCCGGACTGACGGCTGCGGGCTCCTCGGCGGGGACGATGGTGATGATCACCGTTCCGACGTCCACGGTCGTTCCGACCTCCACGAGGATGGCGCCGACGACGCCGACGAACGGAGACGGCAGTTCGACGAGCGACTTGGCCGTCTCGATCTCGACGAGCACCTGGTTGATCGACACGGTGTCGCCGGGGGCGACCCGCCACTCGACGATTTCAGCCTCGGTGAGGCCCTCACCGACATCGGGAAGGGTGAAGTTCAGGACGCTCATCTGGATTCCTTGCTGTGGGTCATGCTAGGTGCGGGGTGGTGCATGTCAGTAGGCGAGGGAACGATCGACCGCTTCGAGGACCCGGTCGGGGGACGGCAGGAAGTGGGTCTCGACGGCCGCGGGCGGGAAGGGGGTGTCGAAGCCGGAAACCCGCAGCACGGGAGCCTCGAGGTGGTAGAACGAGCGCTCCGTGACGGTCGCCGCGATTTCCGAGCCGACGCTCACGAAGCCGTATGCTTCCTGGGCGACGACCAGGTGGCCGGTCTTCTCCACGGAGGTGAGGATGGGGCCGTAGTCGATCGGGGAGATCGAGCGCAGGTCGATGACCTCGATGCTGATGCCCTCGACCGCGGCGAGTTCGGCGGCCTGCAGCAGGACAGTGACCATGGCGCCATGGCCGACGAGGGTGACGTCGGAGCCGGCACGGACGACCCGGCTCGCGTGCAGGGGAATCCCGCTCGCGCCGAAACGGACCTCGCCCTTGGGCCAGTAGCGGTTCTTCGGCTCGAAGAAGATGATCGGGTCGTCGGAGGCGATCGCCTCCTGCATCATCCAGTAGGCGTCGTGCGGGTTCGAGGGGCTCACGACGCGCAGGCCCGGGGTGTGCGCGAAGTACGCCTCCGGGCTCTCCTGGTGGTGCTCGATCGAGCCGATGTGTCCGCCGTAGGGAATCCGGATCACGACGGGCATCGTGACCTGGCCCTCGTGCCGGTTGCGCATCCGGGAGAGCTGGCTGGTGATCTGGTCGAAGCCGGGGAAGACGAAGCCGTCGAACTGGATCTCGCAGACGGGACGGTAGCCGCGGAGGGCGAGGCCGATCGCGGTGCCGACGATGCCGGACTCTGCGAGCGGGGTGTCGAGCACGCGCTTGTCGCCGAATTCGGCGTGCAGGCCCTCGGTGACGCGGAACACGCCGCCGAGCGGTCCGATGTCCTCGCCCATCATCAGGACCTTCGGATTGTCGAGCATCGCCTGCCGGAGGCCGGCGTTCAGGGCCTTGGCCATCGGGAGGTTCGCCGAGGTGGCTGGAACGGCGGATGCTGCCGCGGGCACTGCAGAAGCGGCCGGCTCCCGGACCGGGGTCTCGGTCACGATCGTGTCGCTCACGCGTCGCCTCCTTCGAAGGATGCTTCGTATCGGTCGAGCCAGGCCTTCTGTTCCTGGATCAGCGGGTGGGGTTCGGCGTAGACGTTGTCGAAGATGACGGAACGCTCGGGCGAGCGGATCTCGAGGGCGCGGCGGCGGACATCCGCTGCGTGGTCCTCGGCCTCCTCGTCGACGGCGTCGAGGAAGTCCTGCTCGACGCCGAGGCCCTGCAGGTAGGCGCGGAACCGGACGATCGGGTCTTTCGCGACCCAGGCGGCGAGTTCCTCCGGGTCACGGTACTTGGTGGGGTCGTCTGCGGTGGTGTGCGCACCGACCCGGTAGGTCATCGCCTCGATCAGGGCGGGGCCCTTGCCCGCGCGCGCGTCGTCGAGGTGCTTGGCGGTGACGGCGTAGCTCGCGAGCACGTCATTGCCGTCGACCTGGGTGCCGGGCATGCCGAAGCCGCCGGCGCGGAGGTAGAGCGGGGTGCGCGACTGCCGGGTGACCGGCACCGAGATCGCCCAGTGGTTGTTCTGCAGGAAGAAGACCTGCGGGGTCTGGTAACTCGCCGCGAAGACGAGGGCCTCGTTCGCGTCACCCTGGGAGGAGGCTCCGTCGCCGTAGTAGACGATGACCGCCTCGTCGGTTTCGGGGTTGCCGGTCGCGGTCGTGCCGTCGAGCTGCATGCCCATCGCGTATCCGGTCGCGTGCAGGGTCTGCGAGGCGAGCACGAGAGTGTAGAGATGGAAGTTGCCGTGATCCTCGGGGGTCCAGCCACCGAGGGTGACGCCGCGCAGCATCCGCAGGATGTCGACGAGGTCGAGCCCGCGGATCATGCCGACGACGTGCTCACGGTAGGAGGGGAAGACGTGGTCCTGGGGGCGGGTGGCATACGCGCTGCCGACCTGGGCGGCCTCCTGGCCGTGGCTCGGCACCCACAGGGCGAGCTGGCCCTGCCGTTGCAGGTTCGCCGCCTCCTTGTCGAAACGACGGACGACGACCATGTCACGGTAGAACCTGCGGAGGTCGTCTTCGGTCAGGCGGTCGAGGTAGGGCATGAACTCCGCCGCCGCCTCGCTCGGCTCGACGAGCCCGCTCGTCGAGAGCACCTGAACCAGGGGTGAGTCGTTCTCGCGCGCTGCCATCGTACTAACCTAGCCGCCGGGCCGAATGCCCTATTGGTAGATTTTGTACAAGTTCCGCGCAGGTTCGCAGTAGTTCTTCCACAGATTCTTCCTCGCCAATTGAGATCCGGATCCCCTCGGGGAAGGGCCGCACCACGAGTCCGGCCGCACCGAGCGCCTCGGCGGCGACACCGGTTTCCGCGCCCGTCGGCAACCAGATGAAGTTGCCCTGGGGTGCGGGAGTGTTCCAGCCCTGCTCGGTGAGCGCGCGCCAGATCGTGTCACGACGGATGCCGATGGTGCGCACCCGTTCCATGAGTTCGTCATCGACATCGAGCGATGCGATCGCGGCAGCACTGGCGACCCCCGTGACCGACAGCGGAATCGCCGTCGCACGGGCAGCGTCGAGGATCGCAACCGGCCCGAGGCCGTAGCCGACCCGGAGCCCGGCGAGGCCGTATGCCTTGGAGAAGGTGCGGAGCACGACGAGGTTCGGGTAGCGGCCCAGCAGGGAGATGCCCCTGACGGCGTCGGGGTCGGTCACGAACTCGGCGTACGCCTCGTCGAGGATGACGAGCAGCGTCGAGGGGACGACCGCCATGAAGGCCTCGAACTCCGCAGCGTGCACGATCGTGCCTGTCGGGTTGTTCGGGCTGCAGACGATGAGCACGCGGGTGCGGTCGGTGATCGCGGCGGCCATGGCGGTGAGGTCGTGGCCGTGATCCGGCCGGTTGGGCACCTGCACGCTCGTCGCGCCTGCGACGGTGACGAGGCTCGGGTACGCCTCGAAGGAGCGCCAGGAATAGACGACTTCGTCCCCTGGGCCCGCCGCGGCGAGGATGAGCTGGGAGAGCAGGGCGACGGAACCGCTGCCCACGTGCACCTCGTCCGGCGAAAGCCCGTAGCGTGCGGCGAGGCGTTCCCGCAGTTCGGACGCGGAGGCATCCGGATAGCGGTTGTACGTCGTCTCGGCGCCGACGGCAGCGATCACACCGGGCAGTGGCCCGAACGGGTTCTCGTTGCTCGAGAGCTTGAAGGCACTCGCGGCTGCCGCCTTTCCCTGCCTGTAGGCCGGGAGGGCGATGATTTCGGGGCGCAGTCGCACCGCTGACTGGTCTGTGGGGCTCACTCGGCGATTCTACGCCGGGGCGTATTCGCGCGACCGCATGAGCCGCGCGGAGACCGGGCGTGCCGCAGGCCGCACCACCCAAGCGCAGCGCCCGGTCAGGTGCCATAGTGGTCGCATGGCCAGATTCCTGATCAAGCTCATCCTCAATGCCGTCGCCCTGTGGCTCACCACCCTCCTCGTCTCGGGAGTGAGTGTCGAACCCTATGCGCCGGACACCGGCGCCATCGTCGTGACGTATCTCCTCATTGCCCTCATCTTCGGTCTCGTCAACGGCGTGATCGGCGGTTTTGTGCGTGTCATCGCCTTCCCGCTCTACGTTCTGACCCTCGGCCTCCTCGCGCTCATCGTCAACGGCCTGCTCCTCATGCTCGTGGCCCTGATCTCCGACGGCCTCGGCTTCGGCTTGCATGTCGACGGCTTCTGGACCGGGGTGCTCGGGGCACTCGTTCTCGGCATCATCAGCTGGCTGCTCGGCGTGCTCGCGCGTCCCGCCACCGGCCGCCAGTAACCCACCCCCGCACCTGGTTCACGGCCCGGGTTCACGGCCCGCCCGGGTTCACGGCCCGGTCACGCGGATGCCGCGCCACCGGGTGACCTCGGCCGGTCCGGTTGCGCCGACCCCGGCCAGGGTGTCCCGGAAGCGCAGCAGGTTCGGCTCCGCCGACCCGTCCATCAGGCGGGCGGTGGCCTGGTAGCTCGTAAGGGAATGCGCAGGCAATGCCTGCCCTGCCGGCGCCTCACCGGCGGCGAACGCCCTGCTGCGCACGAGGACCCGGTCGTCGACCCCTGGCGGCATGCCGCCGAACGCCGGAACGATGTCGTCGGTGTGCTCGACGGTGACGGCCTCCACCCCGGCCGGAATGGAGAGCGCTGCCGTCGGGCCGCCGAAGGAGGCGACACCGACGGTGTTGAATTCTCCGGACTCCGCGAGCTGGACCGCGATCTGACCGCCGAGGGAGTGCCCGACCGGGAGCACCGGGTCCTGCGGCTGGACACCGGCGGCGTGCATCGCCTCGACGACGGCGCGATACGAACCGGAGGGGCCGAGGTTGCCTGGGCCCGAACCCGCGTCGCCCGCCGCAGCGCCGGCGACATCGCTGGTCAGGTCGAACGGCTGCCCTGTGCCGGTCGGGTCCCACTCCGCGGTGCCGCCGACATAGACGATCCAGGACGGCGGGGAGCCAGCGTTGCCGGCGTAGCGCTCGATCCGGATCTGCGGACCGTCGGCCCTCGCGTCGGGGATCCGCCGCGCGAGCTCCCCGAAACCGTCAGGGGGCAGGGCCGCGAGGACGGCCGGATGCACCGGGCTCCCGGTCTCGGTCACCCGGTGCACGCTCACCGGCGTCTCCACGAGCAGGCCGAACGGACGGACCAGGAGCAGCGCCGCCCCGGCGACGGAGGAGACTCCGAGCAGGCCGAGTCCCTCGTCGCCCAGTTCGAGTGCTGCGGGAAACGGCAACCCGAGCGCGCCGACGGCCGCGTCGTCGGCGGAGGACACGAGCACGCGCACCGCGGCGACGACGGCCGGGTCGCTCAACACTCCCGGGTTCGCCTGGAACCAGGCCGCGACCTCCGCCAGGCTCCCTCCGGCCACAGAGTCGCCGAAGAGCGCCCGGCTCACGAGGCCGCCGAGGACGAAGGCCGCGAGGTTCGGCAGCGCACCGAGGATCATCAGCGGGGCTGCACGCCCCACGAGGTAGCCGAGCCACGCTCCCGCGACGCCGCTCGCCCGCTCGACCACCCGTTCGACGCGCCCGTATCCTTCCGCGGCCGTCAGGAGCGCGTCGGCGAGCGCCCTGCTCCGCTCACTGATGTCGGCGAGCACGGTGTCGGTCCGCAGGATGCCGAGGCCCGGGTCGGCGTCCGTCCAGCGCACAGCCGGGGTCGGCGAGGACTCGAGCGCCCGGATCCGGGCGAGCCGGGCGCGCCAGGACTCGGATTCCGTCTGGAGCGCCCGGAGCACGGCCGCCTCGGCGAGAACGGCGTCCGTCGCGACGAGGGTTCCACCACCGCCGGAGATCAGTAGTCCCTCGCCGGACCCCGGCCCCCTCACTCCGACCAGCCTCCGGGGGTCGCCCGGGCTCCGCCCGGTGCCTGCGGCACCAACGTCGTCGCAGCGGCCGCTGCCGTCACCTCCTCGGCCGCGAGTTGAGCCTTCACACTGTCGATCCGCGCGAGCACCGCCGTGAGGGTCTCCTCGATGCTCCGCTCCGCCCCGGCCAGGAGCGCGGCGAGTTCCCAGCGGCGGTCGAGGTAGGCGCGCTGCGCCTCGGAGCGCCACTCTGCCGGGGCGCCGGCGGGGAGAAGCCGGCGCGCCGCGAGGGCGATGTCGTCGGCCAGGGTGCGCAGCAGCATCCGCTGGTGCCGCAGTTCGGTCAACCGGTCGGTTTCCGGCGGATACTGCCACCACTGCATCGGCCTGCCCTTCCGCGAGGCCGACCCGGCGGGCCCCGACAGACCGATCCTGTGCGCCACTACCCTCCGGAGCGCCCGCCGACGGGAACCTGGGGAAAGCGAAGTCCCCCGAGCAGGTGTGGAGGAGGCGAAAGTGACGGACAATGGAGCCATGACCTTCTCGGCGATCCGCCCCGACGAGGCGACGCCCTTTCGGATCATCTTCGTCTGCACCGGCAACATCTGCCGCTCGCCGATGGCGGAGATCACCCTGCGCGACCTGGTCACCCGGTCCGGGCTCGGCCGGCTGATCTTCACGAGCTCTGCGGGCACCGGCGACTGGCACGTCGGCGAGCAGGCGGATGTCCGCACGGTCGCCGCCCTCAAACGGCAGGGGTACGACGGCAGCCACCATCGCGCCCGCCAGTTCGACCCGGTCTGGTTCAGCGATTACGACCTCGTCGTCGTGCTCGACCGCACCCAGGAGCGCATCCTGCGCAACTGGGCGGTGAGCGACCGGGACAGGAGCAAGGTGCGCCTGCTGCTCAGCTTCGACCAGGAACAGGCGTCCCTGCACGACGTGCCGGACCCGTACTATTCCGACGATGCGTTGTTTGACTCGGTATTGGGCATGATTGAGAAGGCAAACCTCGCGCTCTTCGCGCAACTAGAGCCCGCAATTCGACAGGGAGTCCGATGAGTCCACTACCCCCCCAGGTCCTCAGCCCGCTAGACGGCCGCTACCGGGCCGCCGTCACCGAACTCGGGGAGTACCTGTCGGAGGCCGGACTCAACCGCGCGCGGGTGCACGTCGAGGTCGAGTGGCTGATCACCCTCACCGATCGCAGCCTGTTCGGTTCCACTCCGCTCGACGCCGGACACAAGGCCTCGCTGCGCGCCCTCGTCACCGGCTTCGGCCAGGCCGAGATCGACGAACTCGCCGTTCTCGAGGCCACCACCCGCCACGACGTCAAGGCGGTCGAGTATCTCGTGCGCCGCCGCCTGACCACGCTCGGCCTCGACCGGATCAGCGAGCTCACCCACTTCGCCGCGACGAGCGAGGACATCAACAACCTCGCGTACGCCCTCACCGTGAGCTCCGCCGTGCGCGAGGTCTGGCTGCCCAAGCTCCGCGCGACCATCGGACTGCTCCGGCTGCGCGCCCTCGAATACCGGGCGGATGCGATGCTCGCCCGCACCCACGGCCAGCCGGCAACGCCGACGACCGTCGGCAAGGAGATCGCGGTCTTCGTGTACCGGCTCGAGCGCCTGGCCGCGCAGGTCGAGGCCAACGACTATCTCGGCAAGTTCAGCGGTGCGACCGGAACATTCGCGGCGCACGTCGCCGCGGATCCCACGATCGACTGGCCGGCCGTGTCCCGCGCCTTCGTCGAGGGCCTCGGGCTGACCTGGAACCCGCTCACGACCCAGATCGAATCGCACGACTGGCAGGCCGAGCTGTACTCGAAGGTGTCCCACGTCAACCGGGTGCTGCACAACCTCGCAACGGACGTGTGGACCTACATCTCCCTCGGCTACTTCCGGCAGATCCCTCAGGCCGGCGCGACCGGCTCATCGACGATGCCGCACAAGATCAACCCGATCCGCTTCGAGAACGCCGAGGCGAACCTCGAACTGTCCTCGGCGATCCTCGACTCGCTCGCCGCGACCCTGGTCACCTCGCGCATGCAGCGGGACCTGACCGATTCGACGACCCAGCGCAACATCGGCGTCGGCTTCGGCCACTCCCTGCTCGCCCTCGACAACATCGTGCGCGGGCTCGGCGAGATCGACATCGACAGGGCCCTGCTCGCTCACGATCTCGACGTCAACTGGGAGATCCTCGGCGAGGCCATCCAGACCGTGATCCGGGCGGAGGTCTCGGCCGGCCGGTCGACGATCGCAGACCCGTACGCGCTGCTCAAGGAGCTCACCCGTGGCAAGCGGATCAACCAGGCCGACCTCGTCGCCTTCGTCTCCGGGCTCGAGATCGGGGAGGACGCCCGGGCCCGCCTGCTCGCGTTGACTCCCGCGGCATACGTCGGCCTCGCCGACAGTCTCGTCGACTACCTCGGCTGACCGGCTTAGGGCTGCTGGCCCTTGTCCTGCTCGTCGATGTCGGTCTTTTCGGCGTCGTTGGGCTTGATGTTGAGCACGAGCATCGCGATCACGACGAGCACGACGATGAACGCGATGCCGAACCCGACCAGGGCGAGCAGCGGCTCCCTCGTGCTCATCAGCACGACGAGCCCGAGGAAGAGGGCCATCACGCCGGCGAGGCCGACCAGTTCGAGCGGCTTCAGTACTTCGGAGCGGCTGGGCTTGCGCGGCGTGTTCTGGGTCACTGAGTGTCCGAATCGTTGGGTGCTGCGGGGTGAATCGAGTCGAGGGGGACCTGGGCGGCGCCGGCCGCCACGGCCCACTTGAGTGAGAACGCTGCGATGCCGAGGTAGACCGCGAGCATCACGAGATAGGCGCCGAGCAGGCCGACGGAAACGACGACGTTCGGCGGCAGCACCAGCACAACGATCGCGAACAGCACGGTCGCCGCGCCCATCACGAGCCAGTCACGGTCTGCAGGGTCCCTGCGCCGGGCACGGATGCCGCTCGACAGTTCCAGGAAGCCGGTCACGATGCCCCAGACCGTGACGAGGTAGAGGAAGAAGCCGAGCCCCCCGCCGTGGAAGCCGAGCGCGAGCGCCCCGGCTACGACACCGGCGACGCCCTGCACGAGGAAGGCGCTGCGTTCACGGGAGTCTGCGAGAGTGCGGCGGCTCAGCACGGCGACGGCGACGCCACTCACGAAGGCGAAGGCGCCGAACACCACGAGCCCGAAGTCCGGGGAGTGGTTCGCGGTGAAGGTGATCAGGATGGCCGGGACGACGGCGATCGCAGCGCGCACGAGGGGCACTGTCCAATACCCCGCGGTGCGGTGGTCCGTGCGGGCGTTGTCGGGTGCGTCGGCCATGCGAAGACCCCTTTCCTGCCTGCGGCTTCCTGCCGGTAGCGGATGCTCGTTGTCGGGTAGCGAGACTGGCCAAGTCTACGCGGGCCGGCTCGGAGCATCCGCTCGGTGACAGAGCCTAGAGCGCGTTGACCGCGCCGAGGATCTTGGTGAGGGAATCCTTGGCGTCGCCGAACAAAAGCGTCGTCTTCGGGTCGTAGAGCAACTCGTTCTCGATGCCCGCGAAGCCGGGGCGCATCGAGCGCTTGAGGAAGACGACCTGGCGGGCGTCGCCGACGTCGAGAATCGGCATCCCGTAGATCGGCGAGCCGGGCGAAGTCTTGGCCGCGGGGTTGACCACGTCGTTCGCGCCGACGACGAGGGCGACGTCGGTGTTCTTGAACTCGGGGTTGACCTCGGCCATTTCCTTGAGCGACTCGTACGGAACGTTCGCCTCGGCGAGGAGCACGTTCATGTGCCCCGGCATCCGCCCGGCGACCGGGTGGATCGCGAAGACGACCTCGACGCCCCTGGCCTGCAGGGTCGTTGCGAGTTCGGCGATCGTGTGCTGGCCCTGGGCGACGGCAAGGCCGTAGCCGGGAACGATGACGACCCGCTGGGCGTAGTTGAGCAGCACGGCGACGTCTTCGGGGCTGGAGGACCGGACAGGACGGTCGCTCTGCGTGGTCGAGCCCGCGGTCGAGCCGCCCTTGAAGGCGCCGAACATGATGCCGCTGACTCCGCGGCCCATTGCTGCGGCCATCGCGCGGGTGAGGATCGTGCCGCTTGCACCGACGAGGGTGCCGGCGACGACGAGCAGGAGGTTGCCGATCACGATGCCGGAGGCCGCGACGGCGAGCCCGGTGAATGCGTTCAGCAGGGAGATGACGATGGGCACGTCCGCGCCGCCGACCGGCAGCACGAGCAGGGCGCCGACGACGAGGCCGAGAACGAGCAGCACGACCGCCCAGCCGGCGGCACCGGTCCCGACGACGAAGCCGCCGGTGACGAGCGCCAGGAGGACGATGCCGCCCATGACCCAGGCCAGCCCGGGGAACACGAGCGGGCGGGAGCTGATCAGGCCCTGGAGCTTGCCGACAGTGACGGCGGAGCCGGCGAAGGACACCGCGCCGACGAGCATCGTGAAGACGACGGCGACCCTGGTCCAGCCATTGGCGCTTTCACCGAGCTCGAGCATGGCCACCAGGGCGGCTGCGCCGCCGCCGACGCCGTTGAAGAGGGCGACGAGCTGGGGCATCTGCGTCATCTGCACGCGGCGGGAGATCGGGGCGGCGATGGCCGAACCGACGGCGATGGCCACGATGATGGCGGGGATGTTGTCCATCCGGACCGAGAAGAACACGGTGATGACGGCGAGGAGCGCTCCGGCGGCGCCGATCAGGTTGCCGCGCCGTGCGGTCTTGGGCGAGGACAGCCCGCGGAGGGCGAGGATGAAGCAGCCGGCGGAGACCAGGTAGAGGAGCCCGGTCCATTCGGGGCTGAGCAGGCTCATTTGGCGGTGTCCTTCGCGTCGGTGCCGGCCGGTTTGCGGGGGGCGAACATTTTGAGCATCCGGTCGGTGACGACGAAGCCGCCGACGAGGTTCGCTGTCGCGAGGAGCACGGCGAGCAGGGCCACGACCAGCAGCCAGATAGTGGTCGTCTGGCCGGCGACGGTGATCGCGCCGATCAGGATGATGCCGTGAATGGCGTTCGCGCCGCTCATCAGCGGGGTGTGCAGGGTGCTCGAGACCTTCGAGACCACTTCAAAGCCGACGAACACCGCCAGCACCACCACGGTCAACAGGGTGATCGGATCCATCAGTCTTCTCCTTGCAGCGCGGCCTGGGCCGCGAGGGCGGCCTTGGTCGGTTCGTGCGTCACTTCGCCCGAGTGGGTGAGGCATGCGCCGGCGATGACCTCGTCGGTGAAATCGGGGGCGACCGTGCCCTCGCTCGTCATGAGAGCGAGCAGGTTCGCGACGTTCTTGGCGTACAGGCGTGAGGCGTCAGCGGGCATCGTGGATGCCGCGTCCTTCATCCCGACGAGGCTGACGGTTCCGTCCCCGCTCGCGACCGGAACGAGGGTGTCGACGCCGGCGACGACGCCTTCGACGTTTCCGCCGGTTTCGGCGGCGAGGTCGACGATGACGGAGCCGGGCCGCATGCCGGTGACCATGTCGTGCGTCACGAGCAGGGGTGCAGGGCGGCCGGGGATCGCGGCCGTGGTGATGAGGACATCCGCCGCGGCGACGTGGGGGGCGAGGAGCTCGCGCTGGCGGACGGCGCGGTCTTCGCTGAGCTCGCGGGCGTACCCGCCCGCGCCCTCGACGGCATCCAGGTCGAGCGTCACGAAGGTTCCGCCCATCGAGGTGACCTCGTTGGCGGATGCGGGGCGCACGTCGTACGCGGAGACGCGCGCGCCGAGGCGCTTGGCCGTCGCGATCGCCTGCAAGCCCGCGACGCCGGCGCCGAGGACGAGGACGCGCGCGGGCGGGATGGTGCCCGCGGCAGTCATGTACATCGGGAAGAACCGCGGGAAGCGGATGGCCGCCTCGAGGACGACCCGGTAGCCGGCGACGAGGGCCTGCGAGGTCAGGGCGTCCATCGACTGGGCGCGGCTGATGCGCGGCACGAGTTCGAGGGCGAAGGCGGTGACGCCGGCCGCGGCCAGGGCCGTGACGGTCGGGAGTTCGTTTGCGGGGGCCGCGAGTCCGACCGTGACGAGGCCGGAGTGGAGCCTGGCGGCGATCGAGGGGGTGAGCGGTCGCACGTGGCAGTAGACGTCGAGGTCATCGAGCGCGAGCTCGGGGACGACGGTGGCACCGGCATCCGTGTATGAGCGATCGGAGAATCCTGCAGCGATGCCGGCGCCGGCCTCGATCAGGACATCGACACCGAGGCCCCGTAGTTGCTGCACAGTCTCCGGTGTCGCGGCGACACGCCGCTCTCCCTCGATGCGCTCTCGCCCAATGCCAACCTTCACGCGGGTATCTCCTTCGCGGCGGCCAGCCACGAGCAAATCCGGACAACCCGAAAGCTTGCGCGGTTTTACCGCCCTCCCGCTAGCGTACCGGGGAAGAGGGGGTCGTTTTAACGCGGAATCTACGAACCGGGCGCGAGATCGGCGAAGCGCGAATAGTGGCCGTGGAAGGCGACGGTGACGGTTCGCGTCGGACCGTTGCGGTGCTTGGCGACGATCAGGTCGGCTTCGCCGGCGCGGGGGTTGTCCTTTTCATATGCGCTCTCGCGGTGCAGCAGGATGACCATGTCGGCGTCCTGCTCGAGCGAACCGGACTCCCGGAGGTCGGAGATGGCCGGCATCTTGTCCGCACGCTGTTCCGGTCCACGGTTGAGCTGGGAGAGGGCGATCACGGGCACCTGCAGTTCCTTGGCCATGAGCTTGAGAGCTCGGGAGAACTCGCTGACCTCCTGCTGTCGGGACTCGACCTTCTTGCCCGATGTCATCAGCTGCAGGTAGTCGATGATGACCATTTTGAGTCCGACGCGCTGCTTGAGCCTGCGGCACTTGGCCCTGATCTCGACGAGGGTCATGTTGGGGCTGTCGTCGATGTAGAGCGGGGCGTCGTTGATGCGTCCGCGGGTGGCCGCGATGGTTGTCCAGTCGCGCGCGTCGACCGTGCCCTTGCGCATGCTCTGCAGGGGCACGGATGCCTCGGCAGAGAGCAGGCGCATCGCGATTTCGCTGCGGCCCATTTCGAGGGAGAAGAAGATGCTCGGCATGTCGTGCTTGATCGAGGCCGAGCGCGCGAAGTCGAGCGCGAGCGTCGACTTTCCGAGGGCAGGACGTGCCGCGACGATGATGAGCTGGCCGGGGTGGAAACCGTTGGTGAGCTCGTCCATGTCCGCGAAGCCGGTCGGCACGCCGGTCATCTGGCCGTCTTTGCCTTTGGCGGCTTCAATCTCGTCGATTGCCGCCGTCACGGCGTCGGTGAGCGGCACGTAGTCTTCGGTCTCTGTGCTGCCGGTGACGGCGTAGATCTCGGCCTGGGCGTTGTTGACGAGGTCGAGCACCTCGCCTTCGCCCGAGTACCCCATCTGGGCGATGCGGGTCCCGGCCTCGACGAGGCGGCGCAGCAGGGCCCGCTCGGCGACGATGGAGGAGTAGAAGCCCGCGTTGGCGGCGGTCGGGACGAGGCTCGTGAGCGTGTGCAGGTAGTCTGCGCCGCCGGCTCGGGAGAGTTCGCCGAGTTTGGTG
Source organism: Cryobacterium sp. RTC2.1 (assembly GCF_035018685.1). Lineage (NCBI taxonomy): Bacteria > Bacillati > Actinomycetota > Actinomycetes > Micrococcales > Microbacteriaceae > Cryobacterium > Cryobacterium sp. RTC2.1. Next base: position 33,213 of record NZ_JASJXJ010000004.1, on the reverse strand, counting down.
AGTTCGTCGGTGACGGCGATGACGTCCGTCGGCTCACCCTGCGCATAGAGCGACAGGATCGCATCGAAGATCAGCTCGTGCTTCGGGATGTAGAAGTCCGCGGCGCGAACGGTCTCGACGACGTCTGCGACGGCGTCCTTGCTGAGCATCATGCCGCCGAGCGCGCTCTGTTCGGCCAGGAGATCGTGGGGGAGCGTTCGTTCGGTGTGCCGGGTCTCTGTGCCGTTGCGCAGATCGGTACCGCGTTTGTCCGCCAGACCCAGGTGTGCGATCGACAACCGTGCCTCCTCTGTCCGTGGTGATGTTCTATCAGGGACCGCCGACACCATCGGACGATTCCGGCACACCTCGAAATCCGGCCGCGTGCCCACCATACGGACCGGTTTCCGCTGGAAACAAACCACCCTGTGGATAACACTGTGCAGAATGAGGGCGAAACGCCGCGAGGCTTGTGCACAACCTGTGGACTCGGCTGTGGACAACTAATCTTCTTTGAAAATTTAATGCACTTTGATCAGGCATAAATTCTATTCACAGCTGTGGGTAAAAAGCTGGTTCAAGTACACCTTGAACGTTGGTGCCCAGAAGAAATCCTGTGTACAAATGTGGGGATTCATCAACTGAAATCACCCTCGAAAGGGGTGGCTGGAGCCTTAAACGAGCCTAGCGGCGGACTCCGGTGGGAGTCCGCCGCTAGGCCGGCAGTGTGACTGCTTACTTGGCAGCAACCACCACGAGGGTGATGGTGGCGCTCAGTTCGTCGCGAAGACGAACCGTTGCCTGGTGCTCGCCGACGGACTTGATCGGGCTGAGCTCGATCTTGCGCTTGTCGATGGCACCGAGGCCTGCAGCGGCGACGGCTTCGGCAACATCCGTGGTCTTGACGGAGCCGAAGAGGCGTCCGCCCGTTCCGGCCTTGACGACCAGACGGACCTTGGTGTTCTCGATGGTTGCCTTCAGGGCCTGGGCCTCTTCGAGCGTGGCGTGCTCACGGGCGACACGAGCAGCCTTGATCTGTTCGATCTGCTTCTCGCCTCCGCGGGTCCAGGAAACGGCCCAGCCCTGCGGGAAGAGGTAGTTACGGGCGAACCCGTTCTTGACCTCGACGATGTCGCCGGGTGCACCGAGGCCGGAGACCTCGTGCGTCAGAATGATTTTCGACATTTGGCTACCTACCTGCCTGAGCCGGCGTAGGGCAACAACGCCATTTCGCGGGCGTTCTTGACGGCACGGGCGATGAGGCGCTGTTCCTGGACGGAGACACCGGTGATACGACGGGCGCGGATCTTTCCACGCTCGGAGATGAACTTGCGCAGGGTGGGGACATCTTTGTAATCGATGACACCAACCCGGATCGACTTCGCGGGAGCGGCATTCTTGCCACCCTTAGCTCCGCGGAGCGGCTTGCGGCGGTCGCCGCTCGACTTTCCAGCCATGATTTCCTTACTTTCTTAAGAAGTGCGTTTCAGCCTGACGGCGCCGGAGCGCCGCGATCGGCTAGAAGGGTGTCTCGTCGCTGAAGTTGCCCGGGGTGTTCCACACGTCGCCACCGGTGTTCACGGCGGCGGGAGGAGTGGCTGCCCAGGGCTCGTCGTTCCCGGCCGCTGCGGAGTTACCGCCGCGCGGGGAGGAGGACGATGCAGCGCGAGTGAGCGAAGCAGTGGCGTACTTGAGCGAAGGACCGATATCGTCGATTTCGAGCTCGAAGCTTGTGCGCTTCTCGCCTTCCTTCGTTTCATAGGAACGCTGCTTGAGCCGCCCAGTAGCGACGACACGAGAACCCTTGGTCAGTGAACCGGCGACGTGCTCGGCGAATTCACGCCAAACGCTCGCGCGCAGGAACAATGCGTCGCCATCTTTCCACTCGTTGGCTGCGCGATCGAAATTGCGCGGAGTGGATGCGATGGTGAAGTTGGCAACCGCCAGCCCGCCCTGCGTGTAACGCAGTTCCGGATCGCTGGTCAGGTTGCCCACCACGGTGATTACGGTCTCGCCGGCCATGGGCTACTTGTCGCTTGCCTTGTCGGCGGTGTCGACGGCTGCTGCGGGAGCCGGTGTGGCGACCGCTGCGGGCTTGGCGACTGCTGCCGGGGTGGCGACCGCTGCCGGGGCTGCAGGAGCTGCCGGGGCTGCGGCCTTGACGGCTGCTGCGGCGGGAGCCGATGCGGGCTTGACAGACGCGGCGACCTTGGCGGTCGGGGCGGCTGCGGCTTCGGCCTTCGCGGCAATGACCTTCGGGTTGGCTGCCTTGCGGGCTGCCTTCTCGGCGGCGAGCTTGCTCGCGACGGCAACCTGGGCGATGCCTTCTTCTGCGCGGAGAACCTTGGTGCGCATGACGGCTTCCGACAGCTTCAGCTGGCGGTCGAGCTCGGCCGTGGCAGAAGCGTTCGCGGTGAAGTCGACGACGGCGTAGATGCCTTCGGACTTCTTGTTGATCTCGTAAGCGAGACGGCGGCGACCCCAAACGTCAACCTTGTCAATCGTTCCACCATCGTTGCGAACAACGTTGAGGAACTTGTCAAGGCTGGGAGCTACGGTGCGCTCATCGATCTCGGGATCGAGGATAACCATCAACTCGTACTGATGCATGACTAACCCACCTCCTTCGGACTAAACGGCTGCAGAATCTCTGCAACAGGAGGGTTGTGCATGTGCTGAAGGCGGAGGCCGGGAATCCGGCGCGCAGACAACCTGCCCAGACTACTCGATGAGGCGACCAAAAGCCACCACAGCGCCGCGGCGCCCTCCACGCCGTCTGTGTTCACGTCAGTCCGAGCATGCCGGGACGCGCGTGGACCGTGCAGCCGGAAGCAGCGCTTGTGGAGAAGTGCGCACATCCGCCCCTGTTGAGGAGTGGTTACTGGCCGTGTCCCGCCCACCACGCCTGAAGGCGGCGCGTTGCCTCCTCGACACCGAGGGGGCCGTCGTCGAGGCGCTGTTCGAGGAGGAAACGGTAGGCCTCGCCGACCTCCCTGCCCGGTTTCACGCCGAGGATCGCCATGATCTGCTCTCCGTCGAGGTCTGGCCGCACTGCGGCCATCTCCTCCTGCTCGGCGAGTTCGCGAATGCGCTGCTCGAGGTCGTCGTATGCGAAGCCCAGCCGGTCGGCCTTACGCCGGTTGCGGGTGGTCACGTCGGCCCTGGTGAGGATGTGCAGCCGTTCGAGCTGGTCGCCGGCGTCGCGCACATAGCGGCGCACGGCCGAATCCGTCCAGGCTCCCTCGGTGTACCCGAAGAAGCGCAGGTGGAGCTCGATCAGCCGGGAGACGGCCGCGATCGTGTCGTTGTCGAAGCGCAGCGCACGCAGGCGCTTCTTCGCGAGCTTGGCGCCCACCACGTCGTGGTGGTAGAAACTCACGATTCCGCCTGGCTCGAGCTTCCGGGTCGCCGGCTTCCCGATGTCGTGGAACAGGGCGGCGAGCCGCACGATCAGGTCCGGTCCGCCCGGGAAGCTCTCCCGGGACTTCTCGTAGCCGATCGCCTGGTCGAGCACGGTGAGGGTGTGCTGGTAGACGTCCTTGTGGTGGTGGTGCTCGTCGACCTCGAGGCGCAGCGCCGGAATCTCCGGCAGGACGATGTCGAGCAGGCCGGAGTCAACCAGCAGCTCGAGGCCGCCGTGCGGGTTGTCCGAGAGGAGCAGCTTGCAGAGCTCTTCGCAGACCCGTTCCGCCGAGATATTGCGGATGCTCGACGCCATCGCGTCCATCGCGATCGCGGTGTCGAGGTCGAGGGTGAAACCGAGTTGGGCGGTGAACCTGGCGGCACGCATCATCCGCAGCGGGTCGTCGCCGAAGGAGATCTCCGGCGAGATCGGCGTCCGCAGGACCCCGGCCATGAGGTCGCCGATGCCGTTCGCCGGGTCGACCAGGGTGAGCCCGGGAAGGCGCAACGCCATCGCGTTGACCGTGAAGTCCCGGCGGAGAAGGTCGTCCTCCAGGCTCAGCCCGAATACGACCTCCGGCTTCCTGGTCACCCCGTCGTAGCTGTCCGCCCGGTAGGTGGTGATCTCCACGGTCTCGCCGGCGACCTTCGCCCCGATGGTCCCGAAGGCCCGGCCGATATCCCACTGCGCCTCGGAGATCGGGGTGACGATCTCGAGGATCTGCTCCGGGGTCGCATCCGTCGTGAAATCGAGGTCGTGCAGGGTCCGGCCCAGGAACGCGTCGCGCACCGGACCGCCGACGAGGGCAAGCTCGTGGCCCGCAGCCTCGAAGGCCAGGGCCAGGCGGGATACGGAAGGAGTGGCAGCCAGGTCGCCCAGCCGCGTGAGGGCTGTCGCGACGCTCTGCATGCCCCCCATGTTAGTTCCTGGTCGCCGGCGCGGGAGCCGCAGACCGGTTACTCAGGGCGCACGCCGTAGAATCCCCTATATGGTGGCCGAGTCAAGTACTGCGCGTCGGCCCGCGCACCCGACAGCGGCGAGCGGCCGCTGGTCGCACCTCAGGGTCCCCGTCTCCGCCCTCCTGATCGGCATCCTCGCCGGACTGCTTCCCCTGGCTTCGTCCGGCTTCATTCCCGGCGCGCCCACCAGCGCGGCCGCCGCCGCGACGGCGACTCCGACGCCGACGCCGACGCCGACAGCGGATGCTGCGACGACGGACCAGGTCACGGTGACGGTCGCCCCCGTCTCGCTGGCGCCCCTGCGGTCAGGTCAGGACCTCGCGGTCACCGTAAGGATCACCAACGGCAGCGCCGAAACCATCACCCCCGGCACGATCGAGCTCTACCTCGCCGAACGGGCACTGACCAGTCGCAGCGCACTCACCGCCTGGCTGCATCCCACCAAGACGGGCAAGCCCGGCGACCTGATGCTGCGTTCGGCACTTCCGGCCGCCATCCCGCCAGCGGGAACGGCGACCGTCGCCATCTCGGTGCCCTCCGCGGACGTCGGCCTCACCTCGGGCAACGCGTGGGGCGCCCGCGGCATCTCGGCCACGATCACCGAGGACGGGTCCGTCCTCGCCCAGGGGCGGGGCACCTTCGTCTGGTATTCCAACGAGGTCGTCACCCCGGTGGCCCTCGCTGTCGTGATGCCGATCACGGTGCCGGAGCAGACCGAGGGTCTCATCCCGGCGAAATCACTCGAAACCTACACCGCGCCGGGCGGCAGGCTGAGCCGGCAGCTCGACGGCGTGATCAACCGCGACGTGACGATTGCGATCGATCCGATGATCATCGCGTCGATCCGTATCCTCGGCAACACGGCACCGGCGAGTGCCGTGGCCTGGCTCGGTCGCCTCGGTCAGGCGAAGAACGATATATTCCCGCTCGGCTATGCGGATGCCGACCTCACCCTTCAGGCCCAGGCCGCTGCCGGCACCCTCCTGGTTCCCCTCTCATTCGACCAGTCGATCAACGCCTCGGATTTCACCTCCCCGACACCGGCACCGACACCATCAACATCAACTCCGACACCGACCCCGACTCCGACGGCAACCGGCAGCGCCCCTGCCGGCCTGACCGACACGACGACCGACACGACGACCGACACCGCGACTCCGACTCCACCCCCGACCTCAGCACCCGTGATCACTCCGGGCACAGTCCCCACGAGCGAGCAACTCCTGGCCTGGAATTACACGGCAACGGACATCGGCTGGCCGCTGACGGGCACGGTCTCGGCCGCCGACCTCGATGTCTTCACGGCGGGCGGCCTCTCGAGCCTCATCCTCGGCGGGGCAAACACCGCGCAGTCTGACCTCACCGAGACCCCCAACGCGAACGTGGTCCTGGCCGGTGGGCATGGAAACGCCCTGGTCACCGACGAACCCATCTCTGCAGCGCTCCGGACGGCGGCCACCGCGACGACGGATAGCGACTGGCAGGTGGCGATGGCCGAGCTGAGCTCCCAGATCGCGGTGGTCTCCGCCGAACGTCCCGCGACCGTGCGCACACTCCTCGCCACGTTCGACCGTGACCCCGTGCCGGGTGGAGTCCGGTTGAGCGAAACCCTCGCGGCCCTTTCGGGCCTGGGCTGGCGTGCACCGGCGACCGTGGCCGCCGAACGTGCGGCGTCGCCGGCCACGGACGTGAGCTTCCAGTCCCAGGCGGTGTCCGATGCCCGCATCCTCACGGCGCGCACTCTGCTGCACCGTGAAGGTGAGGTGACGGCGTTCTCGACGGCACTCTCCAAACCGCTCGCCATCACCGCCACCCAGCGACTGACGACGCTCGCGCTGCTGTCGACGAGCTGGGCGCAGGATACGGGTGCCTGGAGCGAGGCCGTCGACTCGAGCCTCGCGGACTCCTCTGTACTGCTCTCCTCGATCAGCGTGTCCACGAAGGGTCCGATCAACGTCGTCGGCAGTCAGGTCGACATCCCGATCACCCTCGACAACGCCCTCGGGCAGTCCGTGACGGTGAAAGTCCAGGTCGTCCCGTCCAACGGCCGACTCATCGTCGGCGGCGATGTCATCGAGGCGACGATCGAGGCGTCCTCGGCCAGGACCGTCAAGGTCCCCGTGACGGCCGCTGTCGGGAATGGTGCGGTCACGCTGCGGATCACCCTCTTCTCCCCGGACGGTTCCGTCGTCGGCCAGCCCAGTCAGATTCCGATCAACGTGCGTGCGGACTGGGAGGGCCTCGGTTCGCTCATCTTCGCCGCCCTGCTCGTGCTCTTCTTCGGATTCGGGCTCTGGAGAAACGTGCAGCGCCGCCGCCGGGAACGTACTGCGGTCGCGCAGGCGACAGATGCCCCTGTGGACGCCCCTGTCGATGCCCCCGTCGATCCCCCGGTCGTGCCGCGTGGCTAGCATCGGGCGCGCGAGCGCATTCCTCGCCTCGGGCACGATCGTCTCCCGCATCCTGGGATTCGTGAAGGTCATCGTCCTCGCCGGCGTGATCGGCCTGTACGGCACGAGCGCCGACGCGTTCGCGCTCGCCAATCAGCTCCCGAACACCGTCTACACGATCGTCGCAGGCGGAGTCCTCACCGCGGTCCTCGTCCCCCAGATCGTCAGGGCCGGACTCCACGTCGACGGCGGCACCGCGTACATCAACAAGCTGCTGACCCTGGCGCTCAGCATCCTCGCGGTCACCACGCTCGCCGCAACACTCCTGGTCCCGGTCATCACGCCCTTCATCGGCCTGCACCTGCCTCCAGCGCAGTTGGACCTCGCCATCGCCTTCGCTTATTGGTGCATGCCGCAGATCTTCTTCTACGGCCTGTACACGGTTCTGGGGGAAGTGCTCAATGCGAGAAAGTCGTTCGGACCGTTCACCTGGGTTCCGGTTCTCAACAACGTGGTTGCCCTGGCCGGAATCGTCGTCTTCGCCCTCGTGGCCGGGGCCGACCCCAACGGTGATCGCACGGCGAGCGACTTCACCCCGGGCATGGTCGCACTGCTGGGCGGCACCGCCACGCTCGGCGTCGTCGCGCAGGCCGTCGTGCTCTTCTATTTCTGGCGTCGGATCGGACTTCACTTCCGCCCCGACTTCCACTTCCGCGGGGTCGGGCTCGGCGCCGCCGGCAAGACCGCGAGCTGGACCTTCGGCATGCTCCTGCTCAGCACGGCCGCCGGGATCGTCGAAACCCAGGTCGTCACCCAGGCCACGGGCAAGGCGTCCGTCGCCGTGCTCGCAACAGCCTGGCTCATCTTCATGCTCCCGCACTCGGTCATCACCGTTTCCGTGGCCACCGCCTACTTCACCGGCATGAGCGAGCATGCCTCCCGCGGTGACGTTGCGAAGCTCAGAACGGATGCCTCGTCGGCTATACGAGGCACGTCACTCCTGATCGTGCTCGCGTCGACGGTCATCCTGGTCTGCGCCTACCCGTTCGCGGCGGTTTTCACCCAGGGGAAGTTCGAGCAGGTGCAGGGCACCGGGAACGTCATCATCGCCTACATTCTCGGCCTCGTCGCCTTCTGCGTGCTCTTCGTCCTGCAACGCACGTTCTACGCGCTCGGCGACACCCGCACCCCGTTCTTCTTCACCCTGTTCCAGGTCATCCTCGTCGTGACCGGAGTGCTCGCGTGCTCGCTGCTGCCCCCGGCCTGGATCGCCGTCGGCATCGCACTCGTCGTGACGGTCTCCGGAATCCTGCAAACGATCCTGGCCGGCCATTTGTTGCGGCGTCGTCTGGGCGGTCTCGACGGCCGTCGTATCCTGCGGAGCCTCGTCCGGTACCTGGTCGCCGCGATTCTTCCCCTCATCATCGGCCTCGGAATCCTCCTGCTCCTCGGCGGCACTCACGAGGGCGGCTTCGCCGTCTCCGGACGGCTCGAGGCCATCCTTTCGATGCTCATCATCGGCGGCGTGATGTCGCTCGCCTACTTCGGAATGCTGCTGCTCATGCGCAGCGATGAACTCAGGGTCTTCCTGGTGCCGCTGATCAACCGGTTCCGCCCGCGCGGCACGAACTAGTCCGGCACGCCACCAGCAAGGTGGTCCCCGGGCCGGGCACACTGGCAACCGGCCGTGAACGCAGGCCCCCGGCTGGGAGGCGCGGAATAGCATCCGATTAGGATGTGTTGTACCCGGCAGCGAGGCAGCCACACCTGCCCTGCCCCCACTGCGAAGGAGTCTACGCGTGCGTCAGATCATCATCATCGGCTCCGGCCCTGCCGGATTCACGGCCGCCATTTACGCCGCGCGCGCCAACCTCAAACCGCTCCTCATCGCGAGCTCGGTCGAGGCAGGCGGCGAGCTGATGAACACGACCGAGGTCGAGAACTTCCCCGGCTTCCCCGAGGGTGTCCAGGGCCCCGACCTCATGCAGAAGATGCAGGAGCAGGCCGAACGCTTCGGCACCGAGGTCGTCTACGACGACGTCACCGAACTCGACCTCACCGGCGCGGTCAAGACCGTCACGCTCGGTTCCGGCGAGACCCACGAGGCCCTGACCGTGATCTTCGCGACCGGTTCCGCCTACCGCAAGCTCGGTCTCGAAGACGAAGAGCGCCTCTCGGGGCGCGGCGTCTCCTGGTGTGCGACCTGCGACGGCTTCTTCTTCAAAGAGAAGGAGATTGCCGTGATCGGCGGCGGCGACTCCGCCATGGAGGAAGCCACCTTCCTCACCCGGTTCGCGAGCAAGGTCTACGTTGTGCACCGCAAGGACACCCTGCGCGCCTCCAAGATCATGCAGGATCGCGCCTTCGCCAACCCGAAGATCGAGTTCGTCTGGAACTCGACGGTCTCCGGCATCACGGGCACGGATGCCGTCGACGGCCTGGTTCTGCGCGACACGGTTTCCGGCGCCGAAAGCATCCTTCCCGTCGGAGGGGTCTTCGTCGCCATCGGCAATGACCCGCGCACCCACCTCGTCCACAAGCAGCTCGATCTCACGACGGACGGCACGATCGCCGTCGCTGGACGATCCTCCCTGACCAGCCAGGCGGGCGTCTTCGCCGCCGGCGACGTCATCGACCCGCACTACCGCCAGGCCGTGACCGCGGCCGCCTCCGGCACCGTGGCTGCGCTCGACGCGGAGCACTACCTCGCTTCCCTCCCCGCGGAACTGCTGGCCAGCGCCGGCGACTCCACATTCGCAACAGCCACCAACTAAGGAGCACACATGTCCGCACGCGCCGTTACCGACGCGACTTTCGACCAGGAAGTCATCAACAACGAGAAGACCGTCCTCGTGGACTTCTGGGCGGAATGGTGTGGCCCCTGCCGCGCCGTCAGCCCCATCCTGGACCAGATCGCCGCAGAGCACGCCGACAAGCTCGACATCGTCAAGCTCAACGTCGACGACTTCCCCGCCCTCGCCGCGAAATACCAGATCACGTCGATCCCGGCCATGAAAGTGTTCCAGAAGGGCGAGGTCGTCAAGACCGTCATCGGCGCCAAGCCGAAGGTCGTCCTCGTTTCCGACCTGGCCGCATACCTGGCCTAGAGGCCCTCTCCCCGCTTCGGTCGGTTTCACGTGAAACACCGGACGTAGAGATGAACGAAGCCCGCCCGGCACCGTCGGGCGGGCTTCGTCGTATCCGGGTGGGCCTACGATTGAACCCTCACCAGAACGGATGTGACGTGACTGCACAGGGCTCTTCCCAGGCCGGTAACAACCTCGACCCGTGGTACCACCACTACGCCGAGCGAGCCGCCGGGCTGCGGGCCTCCGAGGTGCGGGCCCTCTTCGCCGTCGCCTCCCGCCCCGAGGTCGTCTCACTGGCCGGGGGAATGCCGTTCGTGGCAGCGCTGCCCCCGGACCTCGTGGTCAACGCCATGGAGCGGGTCATGCGTGAGCAGGGTCCCGTCGCCCTGCAATACGGCTCCGGCCAGGGAGTACCCGCTCTCCGCGAACAGATCCTCGAGGTCATGGCCCTCGAAGGCATCCGCGCCCATGCCGACGATGTCGTCGTGACCACCGGCTCGCAGCACGCCCTCGAACTCGTCAGCAAACTCTTTCTCGATCCCGGTGACGTTGTGATCTCCGAGGGACCGAGTTACGTGACTGCCATGGTCATCTTCAAGTCGTACCAGGCCGAGGTCGACCATGTTCCCATGGACGAACACGGTCTCATCCCTGAAGCCCTGCGTGAGCACATCCAGCAGCTCCGTGTTGCAGGCAAGACCATCAAGTTCCTGTACACGATCCCGAACTTCCACAACCCGGCCGGGGTCACGCTGAGCTGGGAACGGCGTATCGAAATTCTCGAGATCTGCCGCGCCAACAACATCCTCGTCCTCGAAGACAACCCGTACGGCCTGCTCTACTTCGACAAGCCGGCACCGGATGCGATGCGCTCCCTCGAACAGGACGGCGTCGTCTACCTCGGCACCTTCTCCAAAACCCTCGCTCCGGGTTTCCGGGTGGGTTGGGCCCTCGCACCCCACGCGATCAGGGAAAAGCTGGTGCTCGCGAACGAGGCCGCCGTTCTGTCGCCGAGCTCGTTCAGCCAACTCGTGATCTCGGAGTACCTGGCCACTGCCGATTGGAAGGGCCAGATCAACACCTTCCGAGGCGTGTACCACGAGCGCAAGGACGCCCTGCTGAATGCACTGGACGAGTACCTGCCCGAACTCACCTGGACGAATCCCAATGGCGGATTCTATGTCTGGGTCACCCTGCCGCAGCTACTCAATTCCAAGGCTATGCTCCCGCGCGCCGTCAAGGAGCTCGTCGCGTACACGCCGGGAACCGCTTTCTTCGCCGACGGCGACGGCCAGCAGAACATCCGCCTGTCGTTCTGCTATCCCACCCCTGCCGAGATCCGGGTCGGCGTCCGTCGCCTCGCGACCGTCGTCCGCGATGAGCTCGACCTTCTCGAAACGTTCGCCGGAACCGGCTCGCTCGATCCGCTCCGCACACCCGGTCGCTTCAACCCGCTGCCGACCGACATCTCCTAGCCCACGAACCACCCCCAAGCGATTAGCAAGGAATCCCTGATCATGACCGATATTTCTCCCCTCGCGATCATCGTTCTCGCCGGCGGAATCTCGCATGAGCGCGATATCTCGCTCCGTTCGGGGCGTCGGGTCGCGGACGCGCTCACCGGCCTCGGCCACAAGGTCACCCTCCTCGACCCGCAGGCGGGACTCCTGCTCGACCTCACCACCCGGGCCCCCGATGTCATCTTCCCGGTCGTGCACGGAGCCACCGGGGAAGACGGCGCGCTCCTCTCGCTCCTGGAGACGACGGGTATCCCCCACGTCGGCTCCCGCGGAGGTCCGGCGAGCCTCGCCTGGACGAAGCCCACGGCCAAGGAACTCGTCCGACGCGCCGGGTTCGCGACACCGAACTGGATTGCCCTCTCCAAAGAGACCTTCCGGGACCTCGGAGCGGCGAGCGTTCTCGAGCATCTCCTGACGGCACTTCCCACTCCCCTTGTCGTGAAGCCATCCCAGGGTGGATCCGCGCAGGGTGTCACCATCGTCGAGACCGCGGCCGAGCTTCCGCGGGCCATGGTCGAGGCCTACACCTACAACTCGGTGGCCCTCGTCGAAGAAAAGGTACGCGGCACCGAACTCGCCGTCACTGTCATCGACTCCGGACTCGGTCCGGTCGCCCTCCCCGCCGTCGAGATCGTGCCCGTCAACGGCGTCTACAGCTTCGAGGCCCGCTACAACGCCGGCGAGACCCTCTTCTACGCACCAGCGCGCATCACCGCGGACATCGCCACTCTCGTCGCCCAGACGGCTGTCGATATTCACACGCTGCTCGGACTCCGGCACATCTCCCGGATCGACCTGATCGTCGACGAAGAAGGCGTTGTCTGGTTCCTCGAAGCCAACGTGCTCCCCGGGCTCACGGAAACCTCCCTGGTCCCCCAGTCCATCGAAGCGTCGGGTGCGACGCTCGGCGACGTCTACGAGTCACTCGCGCGAGCCGCGGTCGCGACCGTCGACTGACTTCGATCCGACAAGATCGTCCATTTCTCCCGAAAATCAGCCCCTTTGGGGCGCGAATCGGACATTCCCGGAGCGCCGGAATCGGCTTAGGATGCCTTCTGAAGACCTGAGATCACGCAGAACCGGCGTTCCCACTCGTCTTTCCTGACAACGTTTCACGTGAAACACTCGCGCCAGAAATGACGGGAGGCAGAAAATCCGCGCAAGAGCACGTTTCACGTGAAACATGCGCTGCATTCTGCACACCCCACAGGCACGCTGGTGATTCACCCTGCACGGCGGTGGCCCCTTGAGACACCGGTTACATAGAGAATGGCTTGAGTCTAACGCTATGTTTCACGTGAAACATACCTGGGGTTCGCGTCTCGTGACACCGTTTCACGTGAAACATGCGCAGAACGTCGCGTCGACCAGGCGCCCCGGTGATGAAGCGCGCCAATTGCGTCATTTCGTACCAAGCACCCCGCGAGTGAATCGGCTCACCTGACGCGTGTGCGTGCGTGATGTTTCACGTGAAACACCGTAGGGGAGCAGGCCTGTTCGACCGAGGGATCTAATTCGACCCGAAGCCGGGCTCTCCCAGAACCGCAAGAATCCGGTTCAGGTCGCCGATCGTGGCAAAATCGATATTGATCTGTCCCTTACGCGCGCCCAGGTTGATCTTCACCCGGGTGTCCAGGCGATCGCCAAGGTGTGAAGCGATCTCGTCGAGGTGACCCTGGCGTTTGCCTGCCGATGGTCGAGGCGCCTGCGCCTTCGGCACTGCCGTCGCCGCGGCTTCCGCCGCCCGCACAGAGAGGTCCTCGTTGACGATCTTGTCGGCGAGACGAAGCATCCCTTCCGGATCGCCCACGGAGAGGATCGCACGGGCGTGACCGGCGGACAGGACACCCGCGGCGACCCGTACCTGGACGGCTTCCGGAAGCTTCAGGAGACGGATCGTGTTGGTGATTTGTGGCCTTGACCGGCCAATTCGCTGTGCGAGCTCGTCCTGGGTGATTCCAAAGTCCGCAAGCAGCTGCTGGTACGCCGACGCCTCTTCGAGCGGATTGAGCTGGGCACGATGCAGGTTCTCGAGCAGTGCGTCTCGGAGCATGTCGATGTCCGCGGTCTCCCGGACAACGGCGGGGATGGAATCGAGGCCCGCTTCCTTGGTCGCCCGCAACCGACGCTCGCCCATGACGAGTTCGTATTTTCCGGGCTGATCGGGGAGGGGGCGCACCACGATCGGCTGCAGCACACCGACCTCGCGAATGCTGTGCACGAGTTCCGCAAGATCGGATTCGTCGAACACGCTGCGGGGCTGCACGGCATTCGGGACGATATCGAACGGATTGAGGTGCGCGAGCCGGGCACCGGGAACCGGTACGAGGACGGGCGCATCCGCATCCGCCGGCTCGACGACAGCAGAACCGCCCTCGACCAGGCCGTCCTCTGCGGGAGCACCCGAGTCCGGCACCGCGGTGAGTCCGACAGCGTCGATCCCGGCCTTGTCACCCGCCGCCGCGAGTGCGGCTGCCGCGCTCGCCTTCGCCGCCGGGGAGTACGGGAAGAACACGTCCACGGGACGGGCGAGGGTCGGGTCGTCCTGAATCGGAATCAGGGCGCCGATACCGCGGCCGAGGCCTGTTCTCTTCGCCATTACTGTCGTTCTCCTGTCTGGGGGGCACCGCGTCTGGCGATTTCCGCTGCTGCTTCAAGGTAGGAGAGCGATCCTGCCGAGTTCAGGTCGTAACTGATCACGCTCTGACCGTAGCTCGGCGCCTCAGAAACCCGCACAGAGCGCGGAATGAGGGTACTCAACACCTGGTCGGGGAAGTGATCGCGCACGTCCTGCGCCACCTGGTTGGCCAGGTTGGTGCGGCTGTCGTACATCGTCAGCAGAATGGTCGATACCGTGAGTTCGGGGTTCAGGTGCTTCTCGATCAGTTCGATGTTCTTGAGCAGCTGGCTCAGGCCTTCGAGCGCGTAGTACTCGCACTGAATCGGGATGAGGACCTCTTTCGCGGCGACGAAGGCGTTGATCGTCAGGAGCCCGAGGGATGGGGGACAGTCGATGAACACATAGTCGTAGGGATCCGTCATTGCGGAGAGGTGCACGGTGAGGGCACGACTCAGCCGCTGTTCGCGGGCGACGAGGGAGACGAGCTCGATCTCGGCTCCCGCGAGGTGGATCGTCGCCGGTACGCAGAAGAGCGAACCGAATTCGGGGCTGCTCTGCACAACGGAGGCGAGTTCTACGTCGTTGATGATCACGTCATAGACGCTCGGGGTGTCCGCGCGGTGTTCGACGCCGAGCGCTGTCGAGGCATTTCCCTGCGGATCGAGGTCGATCACAAGTACCCGGGCACCCTGCCGGGCCAGGGCCGCTGCCAGGTTCACGGCGGTCGTGGTCTTGCCAACGCCGCCCTTCTGGTTGGACACCGTGATGATCCGGGTGCGCTCGGGCTTGGGCAGCTTCTCCGCTGCGATCACCTGACGCCTGCGCGTGAGCTCGGTGATTTCCCTGGCGAGGGGAGTGCTGCTGTCAAAACCGCGTGCGGCCGTGGTGTCGTGCTGTTCCTGGCCGGGTTGTTTCACGTGAAACCTTTACGTTCGACGGTTGAAGAGCCATCCGAGGGTGATGCACGATCCGTGTTCGCGTGTGCGAAACGCCAATCGGGGACTAATCAACTGTAGCCCTTATGACTCGCGTCACGTCCTGCAGCACGCCCTCACCGAGGGTGATCACCTCGACATTGCTGAGGTGGAAGCGACGAATCTCCTTCGCAGCCGCCGAAATTTCGCCCTGCGCACCAGCGCCCTTCATGAGCACGAGCTCGCCCCCTGCCCTGAGGAGCGGCGCCGTCAGGGGAATCAGTGTTCGGAAAGCGCTTACTGCGCGCGCGGTGACCTGGTCGAGCGGATGCGGAAGGTGCAGGTCCTCAGCACGGGCGCGCGTCACGGTCGTGTTGGTCAAACCGAGCTCCGCAACCTGCTCGGTCAGCCAAGCCACCCGGCGCTCCATCGGTTCGATCAGCACGAAGTCGACGTCGGGCCGAATGATCGCGAGCACGAGTCCGGGCAGTCCGGCGCCGGACCCGACGTCGCCGACCAGTCCGGGCCGGAGCAGCGGGGCCATGATCGCACAGTTCAGGATGTGCCGGCTCCAGAGCCGGGGCAACTCGAGCGGGCCGATCAGGCCGCGCTCCTCGCCCTGCGTCGCGAGGTTGGCCGCGAAGGCCCGTGCGACGTCGATGCGGTCCCCGAAGAGCCCGGCCGTGACGACCGGTTCGATCTCGAGCGTGTCGTTCACGGGTTCCACGTGAAACTACGCCGCGGTGATGACCGTGTGACGGTCGCGGCCTTCGCCCGTCGACTCCGACACGTAACCGTGCTCGGAGACGAGGTCGTGCACGAGCTTGCGCTCATAGGACGACATCGGCGGCAGGGAGGCTTCCGTCGCGCCTGCGGCGATGCGCTCGATCGCCCGGGTCACGAGGACGCCGAGCTCCGCCTGGCGGGCCTCACGGGAGCCGCCGATGTCGAGGATCAACCGGGAGAACGACCCGGTCTTGTTCTGCACCGCGAGGCGGGTCAGTTCCTGCAGGGCGTTCACGGTGTCCGGGCGGGAGAGCAGGCGCAGGCTTCCGGCATCCGTCGAATTGACCGACACGTAGGCGCGGCCGTTGCGGGCATCGATGTCGATGTCCCCGTCGAGGTCGCAGATGTCGAGGAATTCCTCGATGTAGTCCGCGGCGACGTCGCCCTCCTTCTCGAGCTGATCGAGGGTGGGGGAGTCGTCTTCCGCGGGGGAATCCGCGGCGATCACGTCGGTGTTCTCAGTCACGATGTCCGTCTCTTCTGTGTTCTGCTCAGTCGTTCTGTTCAGGCCCTTCGGCCTGTTCAGTCGCTTCGGACCAGTCTATTTCTTCGGGCCGGTCTGCTTCTTGGCGCGGGACTTGCCGACGGGCTGCTGACGCTGCGGCTGCTGCTTCTTCGGCTCTTCGACCACGATGATGTCGCCATCCTTCGCGATGAGCTTTCCCTTGCGCGCGAGACGCTCCTCGCGGGCCTTGGCCGCTTCACTGCCCGGTGTCGGCATGTTGCGGATGACCAGGAACTGCTGGGCCATGGTCCAGATGTTCGAGGTCAGCCAGTAGAACATGACGCCGAGCGGGAAGGCGATACCGGAGAAGGCGAAGACGAGCGGGAGTAAATACAACATCATGCGCTGCTGCTTGAACATCGGGCTCGCCTTGGTTTCCGGCGACATGTTCTTGGAGACGATCTGCAGCTGCGTGATGAACTGCGAAGCAGTCATCAGGACGACCATGGTGGCCGCGATGAGCATCACGGCGAGGTTGTACGGGCTGCCGGCCACGAGCAGCGCCCACTGCGTGGAGAACGATTCGTGCAGCGGTGCAACCCCGAACAAGGTCGCACTCCCGAAGCTCTCCGCAAGCTGGGAGTTGAGCGGACCGACGCCGGCCTTGGCGTGCTGCGCGTCGTTGAGGACGGAGAAGAGCGCGAAGAAGATCGGCATCTGCAGCAGGAGGGGAAGGCACGAGCTCAGCGGGTTCGTGCCCGTGCGCTTGTACAGTTCCATGGTCTCGCGGGACATTGCCTCGCGGGAGAACTGGTCCTTCTTACCCTTGTACTTGTCCTGGATCTTCTTGAGCTGGGGAGCGACCTCGAGCATCTTGCGCTGGCTGCGAATCTGCCGTACAAAGATGGGGATGAGCGCGGCGCGCACGACGAGCACGAGTCCCACGATCGCGAGCACCCAGGTGATGCCATCGTTGTAGCCGAGGCCAACGGTCGTGAACAACCAGTGGAAGGCGACGAGCAGGAGCTCGACAGCCCATTTCAAAGGCCAGAGAATCGTACCTAGGAGGTCCATACTTTGGGTCAGCCCTTTCCGTGGCTCACTGGGACTACAAATCCAAACGACGTCACGGCGTAGCGACGCTTGCGCTTCAGCGGAACGTCATCGACTCCGCCTTCGGCCCACGGATGACACCGGGCCAGCCGGCGTGCAGCCAGACCGGACCCGATTACAAGGCCATGTTCCTGAACGGCGCCGAGTGCGTACGCCGAACAAGAGGGATAGTACCTGCAAACGTCGCCATACAGCGGTGAGATCACCGCGCGGTAGACGCGCAGGAGCACAACCCCCAGATTGCGTGGGAGCAGAAGGACCCACGCCAACACCGTCTTCACGAGGTCGACCATCGCGGGCTACTCATCGGGAGGGCAGTCGTTCCGGCCGGCGATGGCCGGATCCGGTCATGCCCGCCGCAATTCGGCGCTGGAAACTCAGGAGGGCCTGGCTGACTTCGGCCTGCAAAACCGGCCACTCCACTTCGTGCGCCGCAGGAAGTGCGCGAATGACGACATCCGTGCCCGGGTTCACCGTAGGGAGCAGACCGAAGCACGCCGCCTTCAGGCGACGTCGCATTCGGTTGCGCCGGACGGCGTTCCCCACGTTTTTGGCGACGATGAAACCAAACCGAGGGGGTAAGCCCTCGGAATTGTCACGCAGGTACGTCACGAAATGCGGACCAACAACACGCACGCCACGGCGAACGACCATCTTGTAGTCGTTGCCGCTCGTGATGCGATTGGTCCCCGCGAGCACGTGAGTGCTTAGGCGGAAAGCTCGGTGCGACCCTTGCGACGGCGGGCACCGAGGATCGCGCGGCCGGCACGGGTACGCATGCGAAGACGGAAGCCGTGCACCTTGGCGCGACGACGGTTGTTCGGCTGGAAAGTTCTCTTGCTCATTGTGTGGTCTCCACGTATTGAATCTCCGCAGGCCAAAAAATGTAGAACGGCCGGGAAAGAGTGAGGTAGCCCGCGGGCTGGGGTCAACTGATTAAAACTACGGCCTCAATCGGTGCTGGTCAAACCCGACGGCGGTAAACGGCAGATTCTGCAGATGTTTTCTCGGTTTCCGGTCAACGACACGTACCGAATCCACAACAGAGTTGGCCGCCGCGGCAGACATTGACTACCGTGAGGACAAGTTATCCACAGGCAGCCCGCAATGCCTGTAAAACACAGCCCGAATTGCGCACAGGCGGTGGATAACCTTGTGGATGCTTTTGCTGAGGCCGTCGATTCGGCCCACACTGGTGTCGACTCTTCCGGCAGTTCCGGGTGCATTCAAGAAATCATCGACAGTACCGACACGCAGTTTCAACACACAGCGTTTCACCAGACAGTATCGACAGAGGGAACAATGGCAGCCGAAGAACAACCGATCGCGGACACCTGGCGGGCAGTGCTCACCAGCCTCGAATCGGATGACACCATCACCCCGATGCTCTACGGCTTCCTGAACCTGGTCGAACCCAAGGGCATCGCGGCCGGCACGTTCTATCTCGAAGTACCGAACGAGTTCACCGCGAGCATGCTGAACCAGCGGATGCGGGTGCCGCTGCTCGCCGCGATGGGTCAACTGTCCGAGGCGAGCGCGGTCTCGACCTTCTACGTCGTCGTCAATCCCGAACTCGAGCAGGAGTCGCTCCGTCCGGTCCAGGAGTCCGCACTGCCCAGGGACGTCGAGACACCCGCGACGCCCCAATCGGTTTTCGAGAGCGCGCCGCCCGTCGAGAGCCCGCACGACACCCGGCTCAATTCCAAGTACAGCTTCGACAACTTCGTGATCGGGCAGTCGAACCGGTTCGCGCACGCCGCCGCCGTCGCCGTTGCCGAGGCACCGGCCAAGGCGTACAACCCCCTCTTCGTCTACGGCTCCTCCGGATTGGGAAAGACCCACCTGCTCCACGCCATCGGCCACTACGCCATGAGCCTCTATCCCGGCATCCGAGTGCGTTATGTCAGTTCAGAAGAGTTCACCAACGACTTCATCAACTCGATCGCCAACAACCGCGGCTCGGCATTCCAGTCCCGGTATCGCAATATCGACATCCTGATGATCGACGACATCCAGTTCCTGCAGGGCAAGGCGGAGACCCAAGAGGCGTTCTTCCACACCTTCAACACCCTGCACGACCACAACAAGCAGGTCGTCATCACGAGCGACCTGCCGCCGAAGGCCCTGACCGGTTTCGAAGACCGCATGAGGTCCCGTTTCGAGTGGGGCCTCATCACGGATGTCCAGGCCCCCGACCTCGAGACCCGCATCGCCATCCTGCGCAAGAAGGCCCAGAGCGAGAAGCTCCAGGTTCCCCACGACATCCTCGAATTCATGGCGTCCAAGGTCTCATCCAACATCCGCGAGCTCGAGGGAACCCTGATCAGGGTCACGGCCTTCGCGAGCCTCAACCGAACGCCCGTCGACATGGACCTCGTCCAGACGGTGCTCAAGGACCTGATCACCCTCGACGAAGACAACGTCATCGCGCCGGTCGACATCATCACCAACACGGCGGACTACTTCAAGCTCACCGTCGAGGACCTCTATGGCTCCTCACGCTCCCAAGCCGTTGCCACGGCTCGACAGATCGCG
This sequence comes from Cryobacterium sp. RTC2.1, assembly GCF_035018685.1. Lineage (NCBI taxonomy): Bacteria > Bacillati > Actinomycetota > Actinomycetes > Micrococcales > Microbacteriaceae > Cryobacterium > Cryobacterium sp. RTC2.1. The sequence goes on along the minus strand of NZ_JASJXJ010000004.1, from coordinate 13,460 downwards.
ATGTACCTCTGCCGCGAGCTCACCAATCTCTCCCTCCCGAAGATCGGCCAGCTGTTCGGCAACCGGGACCATACGACGGTGATGTACGCGAACAAGAAGATCAGCGAACTCATGAAGGAACGCCGCTCGATCTACAACCAGGTCACGGAGCTCACCAACCGCATCAAACAGGACCACCGCTACAAATAAGCCGCAGAATCCCTCAGTTTTCACAGTTGTGGATAACCCTGTGGAAACTCGTCGAACAACTTGTCTGAATTTGTGGAAACTACCGTCCAGCTTGTGCAAACTCCGCTGGTGGCAAGGCTCGCCCTGAACCGGGGGACGATTAACGCTCACAGGCTGCCCACAAGTTACATGTTTGTAGTTCCCAGTGAATGAGCCGCATCCACAGAGTTATCCACAGTTTCCACAACGGTTAAGAAGATTAACAAAAACTTAAACTTCTCTCTGGCCGACAACCTTTCCTCCGACACCGGAGGAAACCGAGCGACGCCGGGGCCGTTGTGAGAACGACTACCATTGAGGCCAAACAGGTCTCCGACCGACAGGAGTGACTTCGTGAGATTTCAGGCCAACCGGGACGTTTTCAGCGAAGCCGTTTCTTTTGCTGTCAAACTCCTTCCCCAGCGCACCACGCTGCCCATTTTGAGCGGTGTGCTGATCGAAGCAACAGCGACCGGCTTGATCCTCTCGTCATTCGACTATGAGGTGTCCGCGCAAACCGAAATCGCCGCCGAGGTCGAAGAGACCGGACGGGTTCTCGTGTCCGGTCGCCTCCTCGCCGAGATCGCCAGCCGGATGCCGAACGCCCCCGTCACATTCGTGACCAAGGACTCCCGCATCACGGTCAGCTGTGGAACCGCGAGCTTCACGCTCCTGTCCATGCCTGTCGAGGAATATCCAAGCATCCCGGTCGTCAGCGGCCAGGCCGGCCTGGTTCCCGCCGAAGATTTCGCCGCTGCCGTCGCCCAGGTCGCCGTCGCCGCATCGCGTGACGACGTCACGCCGGTCATCACGGGTGTCCAGCTGCAGATTTCCGAAAACAGCCTGAGCCTCGTCGCGACAGACCGCTACCGTGTCGCCGTGCGAGAAATCGACTGGGACCCCGGAACGATGGTCGCGACAGACACCATCACCGCGCTCGTACCCGCACGTACCCTGCAGGAAGTCGGCAAGACCTTCGGACACAGCGGCACGATCTCCGTCGCGATCACCAACACCGACGATCGAGAACTGATCGCATTCACCGCCGACAAGAAGACCGTCACAAGCCTGTTGATCAAGGGCAACTACCCGCCGGTTCGCCGGCTGTTCCCCGACCAGGTCGACAACTACGCCGTGATGAATACCGCGGAACTGATCGAGGCCACCCGCCGTGTCGCTCTCGTACTCGAACGCGAGGCTGCGCTGCGTTTCTCCTTCACGACCGAGGGACTCACGCTCGAAGCGGTCGGTTCCGAACAGGCACAGGCCAAGGAATCCGTCGATGCGATCCTGTCCGGCGTCGAAACCGTTGTTTCCCTCAAGCCGCAATTCCTGCTGGACGGCCTCACGGCCGTGCACTCGGAATTCGTGCGGATCTCCTTCACGAAGACGGAAAACCCGAACAAGCCGGGCCCTGTCCTGATCACGAGCCAGAGTTCGCGCGACCAGCCGGGAGCTGACAGCTACAAGTACTTGCTCCAGCCGAACCTGCTGTTGCGCTAAGAACTCCGGTGCGGGTAACTCACCTGTCCCTGACCGACTTCCGCAACTATGCGCAGGTCGAGGTTCCGTTCCAGCCGGGACCGAACCTCATCGTCGGGAGCAACGGCCAGGGGAAGACCAACCTGGTCGAGGCCCTCGGCTTCCTGAGCACACTGGGTTCGCACCGGGTGTCGACGACGGCCGCGATGATCAGGTCCGGCGAGGAATCCGCGATCATCCGGGCCAAACTCGAGTACAACGGCCGGGACCTCCTCGCCGAAGTGCAGATCAACCGCTCGGGACTGAACCGGGCGCAGATCAACCGTTCGGTGATCAAGACGAGGGAACTGCCGCGGTATTTCTCGAGCGTCCTGTTCGCTCCGGAAGACCTCGCGCTCGTCCGCGGCGACCCGTCTGGACGACGCCGTTTTCTCGACCAGCTGCTCGTCCTCCGGTCTCCGCGTCTCACCGGTGTGCTCGCCGACTACGACAGGGTGCTCCGGCAGCGCAATTCCCTGTTGAAATCGGCGAGGGCGTCCGGATTGCGCACAACCCAGCTCGGAACCCTCGAAGTGTGGGACGACCGTCTCGTGGAATTCGGTTCGGAGATCATCGACGAGCGGGCGAAGCTCGTCGAAGAGCTCGGCACACCCCTCCGCACTGCATATGAGGCCGTCGTCGGCGCCGATCACGGGCCGGCCCTGCTCGGCGCACTCAGTATCCTCGGACTGGATGACACCCTCGGCAGCGAGGAGGACACTCCCTCCGGAGCATCGGTCGGCACGAATGATGCCGGAGCGAAGGAGGCAGGGGCGACCGCCGACCTGTTCCGTGCATCCCTGGCCGGTGTGCGCAGGAAGGAACTCGACCGCGGGATGACCCTCGTCGGACCGCATCGCGACGATGTGGTGTTCATGCTCAATGCCCTGCCGGCGCGTGGGTATGCGAGCCATGGCGAATCCTGGTCGTTCGCCCTCGCGCTCAAGCTCGCAGCCGCCGAACTCCTGCGCAGGGACTCCTCGAGTGGGGATCCTGTCCTCATCCTCGACGACGTCTTCGCCGAACTCGACCAATCGCGCCGCAGCCGCCTCGCAGCCGCGGTCCTGGGATTCGACCAGGTGCTCATCACGGCAGCCGTGTTCGAGGATGTCCCCAAGCAACTGGCCGCGCACACGATTCACATCCACGCCGGGGAGGTCATCGATGGCTGAGCAGAGCGAGGCAGCACGGGTCTACCTGCGCTTCAAGGACGTGTTCGGCGACCCGAACGCGAAGCGTGTCAGGGCGAGGCGCCGGGTGCGGGACGACACCGGCTCGAGTGTCCCGTTCGGCATCGGCCGCGATCCGCGTGGCCTCGGGGACACAATCGACTCCCTGACCCTGCAACTGGGCTGGAACTCACCCCTCGCGCAGTCGGAACTGCTCGCATCCTGGATCGAACTCGCCGGTGAGGAAACCTCGAAACACTCCACTCCCGCCGGCATCGACGAGGGCGTCCTGACCGTGCACTGCGAGTCGACGGCGTGGGCGACTCAGCTGCGCATGATGCGTGTCGAAATCATGACGCACATCTCCGTCCGGTATCCGGACGCGGGCATCCTGTCAATCCGTTTTCAGGGACCCAACGCTCCCTCCTGGAAAAAGGGTCCCAGATCAATTCCAGGGCGCGGTCCACGCGATACCTACGGCTAGGGAGCCAAAACAGGTCAACCGACTAGGCAAAACGCGTCAGATCCCCGTTTATGGCCGGGAGACCATGCCCTGTTTGGTAGACTCAAGGGTCGCCCGCGCGACGGTCAGGAGCTCCATAACAGATGTCAGTCGAACCATTGATCGAGCCGGAGCATGGATACGGCGCCGACGATATCCAGGTCCTCGAAGGACTTGAAGCCGTTCGGAAGCGCCCCGGTATGTATATCGGGTCGACCGGCCCCCGAGGTCTGCACCACCTGGTCTACGAGATTGTGGACAATTCGGTGGACGAGGCCCTCGCGGGACACTGCGACACGATCGGCATCGAGATCCTCGCCGACGGAGCCGTGCGCGTCGCCGACAACGGGCGAGGAATCCCCGTCGACATTCACAAGGCGGAGGGCCGTTCGACGGTCGAGGTCGTCCTGACCGTGCTCCACGCCGGTGGAAAGTTCGGCGGCGGCGGTTATTCAGTCTCCGGCGGCCTCCACGGCGTCGGCAGCTCCGTGGTCAACGCGCTGTCCTCCCGGCTCGACGTCGCGGTTCGTCGCCAGGGCCACGTGTGGCGGCAGAGTTTCCACGACGGTGTCCCCTTCGCCCCGCTGAGCCAGGACGAAGCCTCGGACGAGACCGGAACGACGATCACGTTCTGGCCGAGCGCCGAGACCTTCGAGACCACGGACTTCGACTTCGAAACCCTGCGGGCCCGTTTCCAGCAGATGGCGTTCCTTAATAAGGGGCTCACCATCACGCTCACCGACGAACGACCGGAGCACCTCGACGCAGAGGGCGCACCGATACACAAGACCTTCATGTACGAGAAGGGACTCGTCGACTATGTCGAGTATCTCAACCGTGCCAAGAAGGCCGAACTCGTCAACGAAGAGATCATCTCCTTCGAGTTCGAAGACCACGAACGCAAGATGGCGCTCGAAGTGGCCATGCAGTGGACCACCGCGTATACGGAGAGCGTCCACACCTACGCGAACACGATCAATACCCATGAGGGCGGCACCCACGAAGAGGGTTTCCGCGCAGCGCTCACGACCCTCGTCAACAAGTACGCGAGGGAAAAGGGCATCCTCAAGGAAAAGGACGACAACCTCACCGGCGACGATGTGCGTGAAGGCCTGACCGCCGTCGTGTCGATCAAACTCGCCGAACCGCAGTTCGAGGGCCAGACCAAGACGAAGCTCGGCAACACAGAGGCGAAGTCCTTCGTGCAGAAGGTCGCCAACGACCAGCTCTCCGACTGGTTCAACCGCAACCCGATCTCGGCCAAGGAGATCATCCGCAAGGCCCTCCAGGCCTCGAACGCCCGGATGGCGGCCCGCAAGGCGCGCGAAACCGCCCGACGCAAGGGCCTCCTCGAGGGCGGCGGCATGCCGGGCAAGCTCAAGGACTGCCAGAGCAAGGACCCGTCGCTCTCCGAGATCTTCATTGTCGAGGGTGACTCGGCCGGCGGCTCCGCCGTCCAGGGCCGGAACCCGGAATACCAGGCGATCCTGCCCCTTCGCGGGAAGATCCTGAACGTGGAGAAGGCCCGGCTCGACCGTGCCCTCGGCAACGCAGAAGTCCAGGCCATGATCACGGCGTTCGGCGCCGGCATGGGCGAGGAATTCAACCCGGACAAGGTGCGCTATCACAAGATCGTCCTGATGGCCGATGCGGATGTCGACGGCCAGCACATCACGACCCTCCTGCTGACCCTGTTGTTCCGGTACATGAGGCCGCTCATCGACCTCGGCTACGTGTACCTCGCGCAGCCGCCGCTGTACCGGCTCAAATGGACGAATGCCCCGCACGAATACGTCTACTCCGACAAGGAGCGCGACGCGCTGCTCGCCGACGGCGCTGCTGCGGGCAAGCGGATCCCCAAGGACAACGGCATCCAGCGCTACAAGGGCCTCGGCGAGATGGACTACAAGGAGCTGTGGGAAACCACGATGGCGCCTGAGACCCGCACGCTGCTCCAGGTCACGCTCGACGACGCAGCGGCTGCCGACGAGATTTTCTCCACACTGATGGGCGAGGACGTCGAGTCCCGCCGCAACTTCATCCAGAAGAACGCGAAGGACGTGCGTTTCCTTGACATCTGACGACACCACCAACAACACGACCAACGAAGAGACCGCAGCGGAGGCCGCCGCGAAGGCGGCTCATCTCGAGCAGCACGGCAAGATCGACCAGGTCGACCTGCAGCTCGAGATGCAGCGCTCCTACCTCGACTACGCCATGAGCGTCATCGTCGGGCGTGCGCTTCCCGACGTGCGTGACGGCATGAAGCCCGTGCACCGCCGCGTGATCTACGCCATGTTCGACGGCGGCTACCGCCCGGACAAGGCGTTCAGCAAGTGCGCGCGCGTCGTCGGCGACGTGATGGGTCAGTTCCACCCCCACGGTGACTCCTCCATCTACGACGCCCTCGTCCGGCTGGTGCAGCCCTGGAGCCTGCGGTACCCGCTCGCCCTGGGGCAGGGAAACTTCGGCTCCCCCGGAAACGACGGCGCTGCCGCCCCGCGGTACACCGAGACGAAGATGGCCCCGCTCGCCCTCGAAATGGTGCGCGACATCGACGAGGACACCGTCGACTTCCAGGACAACTACGACGGCCGCACGCTCGAACCCACCGTGCTCCCCTCGCGCTTCCCGAACCTTCTCGTCAACGGTTCGGTCGGCATCGCCGTCGGCATGGCCACCAACATCCCGCCGCACAACCTGCGCGAGGTATCCGCCGGCGCCCTCTGGTACCTGCAGAACCCGGACGCGACCCGCGAGGAGCTTCTGGAAGCCCTCATCCAGCGGATCAAGGGACCAGACTTCCCCACCGGCGCCCAGATCCTCGGGATCAAGGGCATCCAGGATGCCTATCGCACCGGTCGCGGGTCCATCACGATGCGGGCCGTCGTCAGCATCGAAGAGCTCCAGGGTCGCACCTGCCTCGTGATCACCGAGCTGCCGTACCAGGTCAACCCGGACAACCTCGCGATCAAGATCGCCGACCTCGTCAAGGACGGCAAGATCGGTGGCATCGCCGACATCCGCGATGAGACCTCCGGCCGCACCGGCCAGCGCCTCGTGATCGTGCTCAAACGCGACGCGGTCGCGAAGGTCGTCCTGAACAACCTCTACAAGCACACCCCGCTGCAGGAGAACTTCGGCGCGAACATGCTCGCGATCGTCGACGGGGTGCCGCGCACGCTTCCCCTCGACGGTTTCGTCTCCGCCTGGGTCGACCACCAGGTCGACGTCATCGTGCGGCGCACCCAGTTCCGGCTCAACAAGGCCGAAGCGGATGCGCACATCCTGCGCGGGTACCTCAAGGCCCTCGACGCCCTCGACGAGGTGATCGCGCTCATCCGCCGGTCTCTGACCGTCGACGACGCCCGCACCGGCCTGATGGACCTCCTGGACGTGGACAAGCTCCAGGCCGACGCCATCCTGACCATGCAGCTGCGACGCCTCGCGGCCCTGGAGCGTCAGAAGATCATCGACCAGGCCGCCGAACTCGAGCTGCAGATCGTCGAGTTCCAGTCGATCCTCGCGAGCCCGGAGCGCCAGCGCACGATCATCAGCGACGAACTCACCGAGATCACCACGAAATTCGGCGACGACCGGCGGACCGAGATCATGTTCGGCTTCGACGGCGACATGTCGGTCGAGGACCTCATCCCCGAAGAGGAGATGGTGGTCACCGTCACGCGCGGCGGCTACATCAAGCGCACCCGCAGCGACAACTACCGCAACCAGCACCGCGGCGGCAAGGGCGTCAAGGGTGCCCAGCTGCGCGCGGACGACGTCGTGGAGCACTTCTTCGTCACGACCACCCACCACTGGCTGCTGTTCTTCACGAACACCGGCCGGGTCTATCGCGCCAAGGCGTACGAGGCCCAGGAATCCGGTCGCGACGCCAAGGGCCAGCACGTTGCCAACCTGCTCGCACTGCAGCCGGGCGAGGAGATCGCGCAGATCCTCGACATCCGCGACTACGGGGCGGCCCAGTACCTCACGCTCGCCACTCGCGACGGCCTGATCAAGAAGACGGCCCTGAGCGAGTACGACACGAACCGTACCGGCGGAATCATCGCGATCAAGCTGCGCGAGGGCGACGAACTCGTCTCCGCGCTGCTCGTGGAGGAAGACTCGGACCTGCTGCTCGTGTCCAGGAAGGGAATGTCGATCCGGTTCACCGCGAGCGACGAAGCCCTCCGGCCGATGGGCCGCAGCACTTCCGGCGTGATCGGGATGCACTTCCGCGGGGATGACCGGCTGCTCGACGCATCCGTTGTCTCCGACGACGGCTACGTGTTCGTCGTGACGGAGGGCGGATACGCCAAGCGCACCGCGGCCGATCAGTACCGCCTGCAGAACCGTGGCGGACTCGGTATCAAGGTCGCGAAACTCAACGATGATCGCGGGGACCTCGTCGGGTCCCTTATCGTGGATGACGAGGACGAAGTACTCGTGGTCCTTGCCAGTGGCAAGGTGGTACGCTCTGACGTCGCAGAAGTCCCTGCCAAGGGACGGGACACGATGGGCGTCGTCTTCGCTAAGTTTGCGGAAGAAGACCGGATCATCGCCATTGCGAAGAACTCCGAACGTAACCTGATCGTCGAGGAAACTGCGGACGAGCCGGAGAGCGATTCGGGAGAGGAAGAACCGTTAGATGAGTAGTGTTGCTGAGAAACTTGCCAAGAAGTCCGGCCGGAGGCCCACTGTGACAACCAAGCAGGTGCGGCTCAAGCTGGTGTACATCGACTTCTGGTCGGCGGTGAAGCTGTCGTTCCTGATCGCCCTGTGCCTCGGCATCGTGACCATCGTCGCGACCTTCCTGATCTTCACGGTGCTCAACGGCACCGGGATCTTCGGCAAGATCGACGCGCTGTACGCCGATATCGCGGGGTCTTCCTCCGATCTGGCCAGCATCCTGTCCATCGGTAATGTCATGGGCTTCGCTGTCGTCGTGGCGGTGCTGAACACGGTCGTCATCACGGCCCTGGGTGCCGTCTACGCCGTGCTGTACAACCTGAGCGTGAAGATCACCGGCGGACTGCTCGTCGGCTTCACGAACAACTAGCTCGACCTTCTCCACCCGCTCCACCCGCGTCACCCGCTCCACCCGCGTCACCGCCTCCCAATCGGGCAGCATCCGAAACGAATCGGCTGCTCGATTGGGAGAAACCGGAGGTTTCCGGTAGTCTCAAATCTGCCCAATAAGGGGGATATAGCTCAGTTGGTTAGAGCGCTTCACTGATAATGAAGAGGTCCCAGGTTCAAATCCCGGTATCCCCACGCAGTTACAGTTTTATGCAGTCGCAGTTATAAGAAGTACCGGCCGTTCCGGCCATCACCCCCGTGAATGTACGGGGCCATAGCTCAATTGGTAGAGCGCCTGCTTTGCAAGCAGGAGGTCCGGGGTTCGATTCCCCGTGGCTCCACAATCTGCACGAGAATGAATCCTGCACGAGAATGAATCCTGCACGAGAATGAATCCTGCACGAGAATGACAGAAGGCCCGCATCCAGTGGATGCGGGCCTTCTTTGTGTCTCTGTCTGTCTGTTACGACTCGACGGACGATGCGTTCTTGGGCTCGTCGTCGGCGACCCAGAGCTCGTCATCGGCGCGGAACGTCTGCCAGACGGCGTATGCGACTCCTGCGGCGGCGGCCAGGGCGACACCGAGCGCGATGTATGCGCCGGCCCCCGGGCCCTTCTTCTCGATCACAACGGGCTGCTGGAAGTGCAGGCGGCTCAGGGCCGCACGAACGCGGGCATCCCTGGCGACGTCTCCGACGCTCATGACGGTGCCGATAGCAGTGCCGATGCCGGGAAGCACCTTCGTGACGACCTGGCTGCGCACATCCTCTGCGAGATCCTGCGTTGCCTGGATCTTCGGGCGTACCAACTGGTCGTAGCTGTCGCGGACACGGGGAACGACTTCCTCGCGGGTGAGCACCCCCGCCTGGTGTGCGGCATCACGTGCGAGCACGTTTGCCCGATCGAGAACCTCCTGCTGGTGGTTCCACAACTCGTCTGCGCTCTTGCGCAGCTTCGTAAGTTCCTTGCGGCGCTTGCGTGACAGGCTCATCTGGACCCTCCATCGATGTCATGTGGCGAACACCATCCATCTTGCCACGCAATACCGCAAGAGGGCTTCGGATGGCGTGGACGGTCAGGATCCGTCTTCGCGCCTGTGCAAGAATTGACCCCATGTCAAAGCACACCGCCGTCGCAACGCTCAATACATCGCTCGGACCGATCAAGGTCAACCTCTTCGGCAACCACGCGCCGAAGACGGTGAAGAACTTCGTGGGCCTCGCCACCGGCGAGATCGAATGGAAGCACCCCGGCACTGGCAAGGTCTCGAAGACTCCCCTCTATGACGGGACCGTCTTCCACCGCATCATCAAGGACTTCATGATCCAGGCCGGCGACCCGCTCGGCCAGGGCACCGGTGGCCCCGGCTTCCAGTTCGACGACGAGATCAGCCCCGACCTCGACTTCACCCAGCCGTACGTCTTCGCGATGGCCAACGCCGGCATCCAGGGCGGCCGCGGCACCAACGGGTCGCAGTTCTTCATCACTGTCGTCCCGACCACGTGGCTGCAGGGCAAGCACACCATCTTCGGCGCAGTCGAGGACGAGGCCTCCCGTGCCATCGTCGCGAAGCTTGCCACCGTGCCGACCGATGGCCGTGACCGTCCCCTCACCGAGGTCGTCATCGAGTCCGTCACCGTCGAGCAGGTCTAGGCCCACTTCGAATGACTGACCTGCCCGGATCCGCAGCCAATTTCTGCTATCGGCATCCGGGCAGGCAAAGCTTCATCCTCTGTCAGCGCTGCGGCCGCACCATCTGCCCGGAGTGCCAGACACAGGCCGCCGTCGGCGTGATCTGCCCCGAGTGCATGAAGGAGCAGCGGCAGAACGCCCCGCGCACCCGCCCGGCCCTGCTGACCCGCATCTCCTCGAGCCGTGGGCCCGTCGTCACGTACGGCATCATCGGGGTCACCTTCGCCGTGTTCCTGCTGCAGCTCGTCCCGGGATTCGACGTGACGAGCGCATTGCTCTATGCGGGCATCTACTCGTACCCCGGCAGTTTCGAGCCATGGCGGATGCTCACCAGTGTCTTCGTCCACTCGACCGGCTTCATCTTCCACGTGCTTCTCAACATGTACACACTGTGGATATTCGGCCAGATCCTCGAGGGGATGCTCGGCCGCGGTCGATTCCTCGCCCTGTACCTGCTGAGCGGCCTCGCCGGTTCGCTCGGGGTGTTGTTCCTCGCTGGTCCGCTCACACCGGTCGTCGGGGCATCCGGTGCGATCTTCGGCCTGATGGGCGCGTTCCTGGTAATTCAGAGGCGCCTCGGAGGCAACTCGACACAATTGCTGATCCTGGTCGGAATCAACCTCGTGATCGGCTTCCTGCCGAACCTCAATGTTGCCTGGCAGGCGCATGTCGGCGGCCTGATCGGCGGTGCGATCCTCGGCCTGATCTACGTGCAGACTCGGCGCAGCAAGCACCAGTCGCTGCAGAACTGGCTTGTCGCGGCCTTCGCGATCGTGCTCGTCGCCCTGAGTTTCGTCAAGTTCCTGGGCTGAAAGTTATCCACAGGTCTGTCCACAACTGGGGATAATTACACCGGTGTAATTGACCCCCAAAAGGGGGGTAACCGAGAGGTTAACGCCAGCGGGTCGTCATCAGGAAGCCGACGAAGGCGATCCCGAATCCAACGAGGATGTTCCAGGAGCCGAGGCCGGCGATCGGCAGGGTGCCCTGGCTCACGTAGAAGACGATGATCCATGCCAGTCCGATGAGCATGAAGCCGAACATGACTGGTTTGAACCAGACGGCGTTCGGGGCGTCCTCGCCAGAGCGAACGACCTCGGTGCGGGCGGGCTTGGTGCGGGGATTCGTTCGTGCCATGCCTGCGATTCTAGCGCCATTGCCCATCAGGCGACCTCTCCAGGGCCTGCCGGCCACCACTGCCGATTAGAATCGGAACCATGTCCGACGCCACCCCGCCCGCTGCGCCAGCGGAGAGTCGCCGCGAGCGGCGCGCTTCCCGGCGCCGCAGGCCGGTGAGTGTGATCGGTGTCATCGGTGAAGTGCTCATCACGGGTGGCGTTCTCGTTTTCCTCTTCATCGCCTGGCAACTGTGGTGGAACGACCTCGTCGTTGCGGGGGAACAGGCGAGTGCGGCCAACCAGATCAGCCAGCAGTGGATCGGCGACGCACAGGCGGCCAGCGCGACGCCAGCGCCGACCGCCACGAACACGCCGACGGCCGTTCCCGTCCAGACGCCGGGCTTCGGGACTCCCGTCGTCAGCGTCGCCCCGGGGGAGGCGCAGCCGTTCGCCGTGCTGTATGTGCCCCGCTATGGCGCCGCGTACTCGCGCACCATCGCTGAGGGCGTCGGCCACAACGTGCTCAACAGTCCACGCCTCGGCATCGGGCATTACCCCGGCACTCAGATGCCCGGCGAGGTCGGGAACTTCGTCGTGGCCGCTCACCGCAGCGCCAATGGCGGCGGCATGCACCTGATCAACGAGTTTCAGCTCGGCGATCCCATTTTCGTGCAGACGGCCGACGGCTACTACACGTACCGGTTCCGTGACCTGGAATACGTGCAACCGACCGACGTGGGCGTGCTCGCCGCAGTCCCGCATGCGCCGGGGGCCACCGCGACCGATCGCATCATCACCCTCACGAGTTGCAATCCGCTCTATTCGACGGCGGAACGCATCATCGCCTACGGCGTCTTCGATTCCTGGCAGCCGATCTCGGCCGGCCCGCCCGCGGAACTCGCCGCCATCATCGCAGCCCAGGCCGCGGGCTAGGAGGCTCATATGTACGCAGCACTGTGGCGGGTCCTCCCCGGCCCGCTCTGGCTCCGCATCCTCCAGGTGCTGGTGCTCATCGCTCTTGTCCTCTTCGTCCTCGCCACGTGGGTTTTCCCGTGGGTGGACACCATCGTCAATAGCCAGGAATCGACGGTCGGCACCCCATGACCCGCATACTCGTGATCGACAACTACGACAGCTTCGTCTACACGCTCAACGGCTACCTGATGGAGCTCGGAGCTGAGACCGAGGTCGTGCGAAACGACGCCTTTCCACCAGAGGACGCCGCAGCGCGCATCGCCGAATTCGACGGTGTGCTGCTCTCGCCGGGGCCGGGGAAGCCTGCGGACGCGGGCGTTTCCATCGCAGTCGTGCTGGCCGCGTTCGAGGCCGGCTCGCCGCTCTTCGGCGTGTGCCTGGGGCACCAGGCGATCGCGGAGGCTTTCGGGGCCACGGTGACGAACGCCGAGGAGCTCATGCACGGCAAGACGAGCCAGGTCACGCACGACGACAGCGCTTTCTACGCGGGCGTTCCGCAGCCCTTCACGGCGACCCGGTACCACTCGCTCGCCGTCGTCGATTCCACCGTTCCGAGCGACCTTGTCGTGACCTCGCGGACGGCTGGCGGGGTGATCATGGGGCTGCGGCACGCATCCGCTCCGATTCTCGGCGTGCAGTTCCACCCGGAATCGGTCCTGACCGAGGGCGGCTACCTCATGCTTGCCAACTGGCTGGCCCTCACCGGCCTGCCAGGGGCCCAGGAGACCGCGCGGGGACTCCACCCCATCCTCAAGCTCTCCTAGGGGTAGTCCGAGCGGCTGTGCTCCGACATGAGGGGCCGCGGTCGCTCCGTTGTGGTGTTCGGTTCAAGGCTTCAACGGTTCAATGCCGGGCGGTCGCGCCTGGTCAGTCGCGGTTGGGTGGTCCGGTGAGGACCTGGTGGGCGCGGTGCCTGTTCGGCGGCCGCCAGAGCCGTTGCGGATCGATCAACCCGGGGGCCCGCACCTGCGGTGAGCCCTTCACCATTCGGATCTCCCACCCGGAGGTATCGATGCTGTGGTGGTGGAACCAGCACAGTAGGACCCCGTTGTCGACGGTCGTGGGCCCGTCCTTCGCCCAGGGCTTCACGTGGTGCACTTCGGCCCAGTGCGCCGGGGCCTTGCACCCGGGGATGATGCAGCCGCCGTCCCGGGCGGTGATCGCCCGGCGCTGGGCCCGGTTGAAGTACCGTCGTTC
>NZ_JASJXJ010000003.1:0-70337 GCF_035018685.1 Cryobacterium sp. RTC2.1 | reverse complement strand
GGCGAGGACCCCGCCGCTGCCACCGCTGCGCTGCTCCGCATACGGGCCCTGTGTCTCGTCACGGCGGATCGGGAGTGCCTTGCGGAAGTGTCCCAACCGGACTCTCCGGCACTGGCAGGGGCCAGCGCCCTGATCGGGCACGCGTCGGACGGTGCGACGGGCAGCGCGACGGGATATCCACACGACAGCAGCGCCCCGACCGTCGACGGTTCCCTACCGACGGTCGTCAACCGGATCGGGAATCTCGCGCTCGTGGCCCTGTCCGTCGGCGGAGCGGCACCCGGAAACGACAAACCGGCCTCCGTCCTTGTGGTCAAGGGCGAGGCCGGTTGGCGATTACGCGAGTTCTTCGGTGCCGGCTAGCAGAACGTGCCGGCTAGCAGAACGTGCCGGCTAGCAGAACGTGCCGGCTAGCCGGACATGCCGACTGGCCGACTCAGATGCCGAGGTTGGCTTCGAAGTCGCCCGCCTCGAGACGCTGCTTCATCGTGACGAGGAAGCGTGAGGCATCCGCGCCATCGATGATGCGGTGGTCGTAGGACAACGCCAGGTAGACCGAGGAGCGGATCGCGATGGCGTCGAGGCCACCGCTCGACACGACGAGCGGCTTCTTGTAGACGACGCCCGTTCCGAGGATCGCGCTCTGCGGCAGGAACACGACGGGGGTGTCGAACAGTGCCCCGCGCGAACCGGTGTTGGTCAGCGTGAAGGTGCCACCGGACAGCTCGTCGGGCTTGAGCTTGTTGTCCCGCGTGCGCTGGGCGAGGTCGGCGATCTGGGCCGCGAATCCGGCCAGGTCGAGTTCCGCGGCGTTACGCACGACCGGGGTGAGCAGACCGCGCTCGGTGTCTACGGCGATGCTGATGTTCTCCTGAGCCGGGTACACGATCGTGTCGCCGTCGATCGTGGCGTTGATGATCGGGTTCGCCTGGAGTGCTTCTGCGGCGGCAAGGGCGAAGAACGGCAGGAAGGACAGCTTGTTGCCGGTCTTCTCGAAGAAGGATGCCTTGACCTTGTCGCGGAAGATCGCGACGCGCGTGACGTCGACCTCGACGACGGTCGTCAGCTGGGCCGACGACTGCATCGAGATGACGGCGCGCTCGGCGACGACCTTGCGGAGCCGGGACATCGGCTTGGAGGTGCCGCGCAGCGGCGAGACCTCGAATGCCGGGGCGGATGCCGCGGCGCCGGCGGCCGGGATGGCTGCCGTGATGTCCTGCTTGCGGATACGTCCGCCGACACCGGTTCCGGTGACGCTGGACAGGTCGACGCCGGCCTCGTTCGCGAGCTTGCGGACGATCGGGGTCACGTAGCCGGAGGTGCCTGCGTGGGAGCCACGGGAGACGGCGGGCTCTGCCACGACGGGTGCCGCGACGGGCGCAGGCGCTGCGACCGCTGCCGGAGCCGCAACGGGAACCGGCGCAAAGACCGGTGCCGGTGCTGCGACGGGGACCGGGGCGTAGACCGGCTGGGCGACGGGCGGTGCGACGGGTGCTGCGACCGGGGCGGGTGCGTAGACCGGGGCTGCGACGGGAGCGGTGGCTGCAGGCGCCTCGACCACGGGAGCCGCGACCGGGGCCTCGACCACGGGAGCTGCGACCGGTGCGGGAGCGGCGGCGGCCGAACCGTCACCGATCAGGACCAGGGCGGTACCCACCTCGACGGTTTCGTCCTCCTGAACCAGGATCGCTTCGATGATGCCGGCAACGGGGGACGGGATCTCCGTGTCCACCTTGTCGGTCGATACTTCCAACAGGGGCTCGTCGACCTCGACGCGGTCGCCCACGTTCTTCAGCCAGCGGGTAACCGTACCCTCTGTGACACTCTCACCGAGTGCCGGAAGGCTAACGGATTCGCTCATGCGTTTGTCTCCTTCAAAACCATTATGTGATCTGTACTTAGCTTATAGACGGTCGGTAGCCGGGAAACGGCTACATCGCGTGGAGGGGCTTCCCGGCCAGGGCCAGGAATGCCTCGCCGAGCGCTTCGTTCTGGGTCGGGTGCGCGTGCAGGAACGGGGCGATGTCCTCCGGGTACGCCTCCCAGTTCACGACGAGCTGGCCTTCGCCGATGAGCTCGCCGACGCGCGCGCCGATCATGTGGATGCCGACGATCGGGCCGTCGTTGACCCGGACGACCTTGATCGAACCGCTCGTGCCGAGGATCGAGCTCTTGCCGTTGCCGCCGAGGTTGTACTCGTAGGACGAAACCTGGTCTGCGCCGAACTTCTCGGAGGCCTTCGCCTCGGAGTAGCCGACGGACGCGATCTCGGGGTCGCAGTATGTGACCTTCGGGATGTTCAGGTCTTCGACGATGATCGGGTTGAGGCCGGCGATCTCCTCGGCGACGAAGATGCCCTGCTGGAAGCCGCGGTGCGCGAGCTGCAGGCCGGGAACGATGTCGCCGACGGCGTAGACGCCGGGGATGTTCGTCGCGAGGCGTTCGTCCGTGAGGACGAAGCCGCGATCCATCGCCACGCCGACCTCGTCGAAGCCGAGTCCGGCCGTGACCGGTCCGCGTCCGACGGCGACGAGCAGGATCTCGGCCTCGACGGTCGAGCCGTTCTCGAGGGTGACGACAACGCCGTTCTCGTGCTGGGTCACGCTCTGGAAACGGATGCCGAGCGAGTACTCGATCCCGCGCTTGCGGAAGGCGCGCTCAAGCTGCTTGGAGACCGATTCCTCTTCGTTCGGGACGAGGTGCGGCAGCGCCTCGATGATGGTGACGTCTGCACCGAAGGACTTCCAGACGCTCGCGAATTCGACTCCGATGACGCCGCCGCCGAGCACGGCGACCTTGTTCGGGACGAAGTTCAACTCGAGGGCCTGCTCACTCGATATGACGCGGCCGCCGATCTCGAGGCCCGGGAGGGATCGCGAGTACGAGCCGGTGGCGAGGACGACGTTCTTGCCGACGATGCGGTCGTCGCCGACCTGGACGGTGTTCGGCGCCACGAGGCGGCCTTCGCCCTGGATGACGGTGATGCCGCGTGCCTTGATCAGGCCCTGGAGGCCCTTGTACTTGGATGCGACGATTCCCTCACGGAAGGCCGTGACGGTCGCCATGTCGATGCCCTCGAACTGGGTCTTCACGCCGTACTTCGCGGCTTCCCTGCTGACATCGGCCACCTCGGCCGAGTGCAGCAGGGCCTTCGTCGGGATACACCCGACGTGCAGGCAGGTGCCGCCGAGTTTTCCCTTCTCGATCAGGCCGACGGTCAGGCCGAGCTGGACGGCGCGCAACGCTGCTGCGTAGCCACCGCTTCCTCCACCGAGAACGACAAGGTCAAAATTCTGTTCCGACACTCAGGGACTCCCTTTTATTCACATACGGGCGCTGGACACAAGCGCGTACTCACAAGCGGAAAAGCACAAAAAGTCTGCGGGACGGGAATCGATGACACCCGTGAGCCGGGCGCTTTCTTCCCCATGCCACCTCGACTGTACTACGGGCGCGAAAAGTCCTCGGCCAGACGCAGCAAAGCGCGCACCGAAACGCCGGTGGGACCCGCGTTCGTGAAGCCCCAGCCGCCTCCGGTGTTGTGCGCAGGTCCGGCGATGTCGAGGTGCGCCCAGGGGATGGTCGCGGCATCGTCCCCGGTCCCGCGGGTCCCGATGAACTCGCGCAGGAAGACGGCGGCGAGGAGCATTCCGCCGGCACTCGAGCCCATCTTGGCGTTCGCTATGTCGGCGACGTCGGAGTTCAGCGTGGCGCGGAGCTCGTCGGGGAGCGGCATCGCCCACAGCTGTTCACCGACACCGGCACCGGCGGCGAGCACGCGGGCGACGAGGGCGTCTTCACCCATGACGCCGTAGTAGCGGTTGCCGAGGGCGACGATGGCGGCTCCCGTCAGGGTGGCGACATCGATGATCGCGTCGGGTTCTTCCTCACCCGCTGCGACAAGCCCGTCGGCGAGGACGAGACGACCCTCGGCATCCGTGTTGAGCACCTCGACCGTGCGGCCGCCGCGGATGCGAAGGACGTCGTTCGGGCGGATCGCATTGCCGGACGGCATGTTCTCCGCGATGCAGAGCCACGCAGTGATGCGCACGTCGAGGGAGAGGCGGGCCGCGGCGAGCACGACAGCGAGCACCGTTGCAGCGCCGGTCATGTCGTATTTCATGCCGACCATGGAGCCGGCCGGCTTGAGGGAGAGTCCGCCGGTGTCAAAGGTGATGCCCTTGCCGACGAGGGCGATGTGACGGCTCGCGGTTTCGGGCGCGTAGCTGACCTTGACCAGGCGCGGCGGACGGGTGGAACCCTGGCCGACGCCGGCGATGCCGCCGAAACCGTCGGCGGCGAGTTCGGCCTCGTCCCAGACCCTGACCGTGACGGGCAGGTCTGCGGCGGCGGCGACTGCGCGGTCGGCGAGTGCCTCGGGGTACAGATCGGACGCCGGCATGTTCACGAGGTCCTTGACGAGGGCGACGGCCTCCGACACGACGAGGGCGTGGGCGACGGCGTCCGTTCCGTCGAGCGCACTGTGCACGGTGACGCGGCCGGCGGGAAGCCGGGTGCCGGCGAGGGACGCCTGGCGGTACTCCGTGTACGAATAGGCTCCGAGCGCGGCGCCCTCTACGACGGCGGTGAGCTCGGCGGTGCTCGCGAGCGGGAACGCGAAGGCGACGCTCTCGACGCCGGTCAGCTGGCGGACGGCGGAACCGGCGGCCGCGCGCAGGGCGTCGACACCGGCGTCCTTGCCGAGTCCGACGATTGCGATCGTGCGCGCGCCGCCGACGGATGCCGGAATGCGGACCACCTGGTCCCGTGCGCCCGTGACGCCGAGGTCGGCGAGGACGGTGGACAGGGCCGTGAACGCCGGGTCGGCGAAGAGCACCGCGGAGTCTGCGGACTGGAGCGCGCCCACGATCAGGACGTCGGCGGTTGATTCGATGGCGGGTTGTGCGGACACGGAGAGAACGGGAGCGGTCATCCTTCGATGCTACTGGCCGCCCCTGTGCGGCCCGTTCGGCCGGTGATGCCTGCGTGGCCTGTTCGCTTACGGCACTATGCGGGGACCCGCGGATTCCCACCCGGCCGCGAGGACGCGGCCTAGTGTTAACGGCATGCGCGATCCTGGTGACATCTACGAGCTGACGGCTGAATCGGCATCCGTGCCCGAGGGCCTGAACCTCGTCGCGGGCCTGACCGGGTTCGCAGACGCCGGGGGAGCGGTGGCGCAGTTCACCGAATACCTGCTCGGAAACCTCACCCACACGCTGATCGCGTCCTTCGACGCGGATGTCCTCCTCGACTACCGGGCCAGGCGGCCGATCATCTACTTCGATCGCGACCACCTCACCGGCTACCAGCCGCCGGTGCTTCGGCTCTACCTCGCGCACGACGAGATCGGCCAGCCGTTCCTGCTGCTGTGCGGTTTCGAACCGGACTTCCGCTGGGAGCAGTTCACCGCCGCCGTCCTCGAGATCGGCAAGCGTTTCCGCGTCGCAGCGACGACGTGGGTGCACTCGATCCCGATGCCGGTTCCGCATACCCGCCCGATCGGCGTCACCGTGAGCGGCACCCGCTCAGACCTGATCGAGGGCATGTCCGTCTGGCGTCCGCACACCCAGGTTCCGTCCAATGTCCTGCACCTCGTGGAGTTGCGCCTGCACGAGAGCGGCGCCGCGGTCGTCGGGTTCGTGCTGCTCGTCCCGCACTACCTCGCAGACACCGAATTCCCGGCTGCAGCGCTGTCCGCCCTCGAGAGCACGAGCGCGGCAACCGGCCTGATCTTCCCGACGGACCAGCTCCGCGAGCAGAATCGCGATTTCATCAATCGGATCGACGAACAGGTGCGCGAGAACCCGGAGCTCGCGAAGCTCGTTGGCACCCTCGAGGAACGCTACGACACCTACATGGAGGGCAGCAGCGTGCGGTCGCCCCTGACCGATGAAGATGGCGAGCTTCCCAGCGCCGACGAGATCGCAGCAGAACTCGAGAACTTCCTCGCGACCCGCCGCAGCCGCGACGACGGCACGGGCGCCTGAGCCGAGGAACGGCCCGGACCGGATAGATTGGGAGCAATGAACTCCCGTCGCTCCTGGCTCATCTTCTCCATCGGGTCGTTCGCGTACCTATCGGCAGTCCTGCAGCGCACGTCGCTCGGCGTCGCCGGAGTCGCGGCGTCTGAGCGCTTCGGCGGCACCGCCGCGCTGCTCTCCAGCCTCGCCGTCGTGCAGCTCGTGGTCTACGCAGCGGCGCAGGTGCCTGTCGGGGTGCTCATCGACCGGTTCGGACCCCGGATCCTCGTGATCGTCGGGACAACGCTGATGATCGGCGGACAGGTCACCCTCGCGTTTTCCACCGACATCACCGCCGCCGTCGCCGGTCGGATGCTCGTCGGTGCGGGAGACGCCGCCATCTTCATCTCCATGATCCGCCTGATCGGATCCTGGTTCGACGGCCCCCTTGTGCCCCAGCTTTCGCAGTGGCTCGGCAACATCGGCCAGCTCGGCCAGGTCCTCTCCGCCGTTCCGCTCGCCTGGGTGCTGCACACCTTCGGCTGGACGCCCGCGTTCCTGTCCGCGGCATCCGTCGCCGTCGTCGCGCTCGTCGTCGTGATCGTCGTGATCGAGGACCGGCCGGTGGGATCGACGGACGAGGCTCGGCCGACGAGCCTGCGGGAGGCGCTCGTGCTGCTCAAGAAGAGCTTCCGCAGGCCGGGAACGCAGCTCGGATTCTGGTCGCACTACGTGACGCAGTCGCCAGGAACCGTTTTCAGCATGCTCTGGGGTTTCCCCTTCATGGTCTACGGCCTCGGCTACGACCCCGCTCTTGCCGCCTCGATGCTGATGGTGCTCGTCGCGGCCGGCATGGTTTTCGGCCCCATCCTGGGCATCCTCACCGCACGCTACCCCCAGCGCCGCAGCAACATCGTGCTCGCCGTTGTCATCCTGATGGCGGCGGCCTGGACCGTCGTCCTCGCCTGGCCGGGAACGCCACCGTTCTGGCTCATCATCCTACTCCTCGTCACCCTCGGAATCGGCGGCCCTGGCTCCCTGATCGGGTTCGACTTCGCTCGCAGCTTCAATCCGAAACGCAGCCACGGCTCGGCCAACGGCGTCGTGAACGTCGGCGGCTTCACGGCGAGTTTCGTGATGGTGTACCTGATCGGGGTCCTGCTCGACCTTCAGAATGGCTGGCGAGTCGCCGGGGGAGCGCCGAGCAACCTGTACTCCCTGGAATCCTTCCGGGTCGCCTTCCTCGTGCAGTTCCTGGTCGTCGGGATCGGCGTCGTGTTCCTGCTCCGCGCCCGGCGCCGCACCCGATTCCTGTTGTCCCGCGACGAGGGCGTCGAGGTGGCGCCCCTCTGGATCGCCGTGGCGCGGGCCTGGCGGCGTCCGCGTTCGCGCTGAGCGTGTTCGAGAGGCCGTGAACTGGCTCGTTATATACACAAAGCATGCAATAATTGTCAATAGGGCCCGTTCTGGTCCTGGGTGCACCGTTACCAGTTGATGGTGCGCAGCCCGGGACTTGACATGGGTCCTAGTACTGCCCAAAATCCATATCTGCCCGGCTTGGCGCACGGACCGTTTCCCCCGGTTCACCGCACCTGCGGGCAGCGCCGCCGGTGCACACCCGACGGCATGAGAGGTGTTCGAATGGCAACCCGCACAAAGACCGAGCCAACCGAAGAGACCACCGTTGCCGAGACGGATGCCGCGAAGAAGGCCCCCGCCAAGGCCCCGGCCCGCAAGGCAGCGGCGAAGGCCCCCGCCATCAAGCGCGCCCCCACCAAGGCCGCCGTCGCGAAGGCAGCCGCAGCGGCAGCTGCATCCGATGCCGCCGCCGTCGCTGCTGCCGGTTCAGGCAACGACGACGATGACGACGACGATGACGAGCACCGCACGCCGCGCAAGCGGGCCGGCGCGAAGTCCAAGGCCGGCGCGGACGACCACGACGACCTGAACGGTCACGATGAGGTCGAAGACGACCACAACGACGACGACCACGGCAAGAAGACGCCGACGGAGCCCCTCCCGAGCGGCGCGCTCGTCCTGTCCCTCGTCGACGACGAGGACGAGGTCCCCGTCTACTCGAGCGCCATCACCGGCGCAACGGCAGACCCCGTCAAGGACTACCTGAAGCAGATCGGCAAGGTCGCCCTGTTGAACGCGGCCGAAGAGGTCGAGCTCGCCATGCGCATCGAGGCCGGGCTGTTCGCAGAGGACAAGATGTCCCAGATGACCGACGCGGAAAAGAAGAGTGCGCTCGGGCGCGAACTCCTCTGGGTCGCCAAGGACGGCGCGCGCGCCAAGAGCCACCTTCTGGGTGCGAACCTGCGCCTCGTCGTCTCGCTCGCCAAGCGCTACACGGGCCGTGGAATGCAGTTCCTCGACCTGATCCAGGAAGGCAACCTTGGACTGATCCGCGCCGTCGAGAAGTTCGACTACACCAAGGGCTTCAAGTTCTCCACATACGCCACGTGGTGGATCCGCCAGGCGATCACACGCGCCATGGCCGACCAGGCCCGTACCATCCGCATTCCCGTGCACATGGTCGAGGTCATCAACAAGCTCGCCCGCGTGCAGCGCCAGATGCTCCAGGACCTCGGTCGCGAACCCACGCCGGAAGAACTGAGCCGCGAACTCGACATGACCCCGGAAAAGGTCGTCGAGGTGCAGAAGTACGGCCGCGAACCGATCTCCCTGCACACCCCGCTCGGCGAAGACGGCGACAGCGAATTCGGTGACCTCATCGAGGACACCGAGGCCGTCGTCCCCGCGGACGCCGTCGGATTCACCATGCTGCAGAAGCAGCTCGAGAGCCTGCTCGACTCGCTCTCCGAGCGCGAAGCCGGCGTGATCCGGATGCGCTTCGGCCTCGGCGACGGCATGCCCAAGACGCTCGACCAGATCGGTGACACCTTCGGAGTGACCCGCGAGCGCATCCGCCAGATCGAATCCAAGACGATGGCCAAGCTGCGTCACCCGTCGCGGTCGCAGTCACTACGCGACTACCTCGAATAGAATCCCGTGCGCTATGCACCGGCAATCCTGGTCGGCCGAACTGTGCGGGTCCTCGCGCGCTGGCGAAAGCCGGGCGGGGGATCCGCGGTTCCCGGCCTCGTCGTCAACAAGATCGCTCCGGGGTTCCTCGCGAGCGTTCTGAACGGCTTTCCAGACGGTCTCGTGATCGTGTCCGGCTCGAGCGGCAAGTCCACGACCACCAAGATGCTCGTCGCGGCCCTCCGTGCGCACGGCGTCACGGTGTTCACGAACCAGTCGACCGCCAACATCAGCCAGGGACTCACCTCCGCCCTGCTCGAGGAGGTCAGCCTCACCGGTCGGATCCACGGTGACATGGCCGTGCTCGAAATGGATGAGGGGCACGGCGCCCTCATCTCGGCGACGCTCAACCCCCGGGTCGTGGCACTGACGAACGTCATGGTCGACCAGATCGACCGTTTCCACGACTCCGACATGGTCGTGGCCATGCTGGCCAGGATCGCGAACCGTGCGAGCGGGACCGTCGTCATCAACGCAGACGACGCGTCCCTCCTCGGCCTCGTCGACCACCTCGACGGCCCGGCCGCCGTGGCCCGCTACGGTGTGACGGCGGAGATCCTCGCGGAGAACCCGCGCGGTCTCGGCTACAGCGTGACCGCGTCCGAGCGGATGCCGCCGGTCGGCGGCATCCTGCTCACGCGCGTCTCCGGTCGCTCGGCTTCGGTCCTGCTCGACGGCCGGTCCTTCGACCTCGGCTTGCCTGCGCGCGGCGTGCACTACGCCGTGGACGCACTCACCGCGATCGCGGCCGCCCGGGCCGCTCTCGGGGACCGCTTCGACGCGGCAACGGCCTGCGCCGCCGTATCCGCGATCCCGCCCGTCTTCGGCAGGGGCGAGATCGTCACCGTCCGCGGCCGCCGCGTCGAGTTCGTGCTCGTGCAGAACCCGGCGAGCTTCCAGCTCAACGTCGACAGCCTCGAACCCGGCCTCGACCAGGTCCTGGTCGCTATCGGGTCCGATGTCCGCGATCCGTCATACTTCTGGCCGGTCGACACCTCCGGCCTCGGCCGGGTGCTGATCGTGTCTGGATCGAAGGCCCACGACATTGCACTGCAGCTCGCATACGACGGGGTTGTCGTCGACCGGATCGAGCCAGACCTCGGCCGGGCACTCGACGACTTCCTGGCCCTGCCGGATCCGGAGCACGGCATCAAGACCATCATCTTCTCGGCGGATTCGATGCGGCGCACCCGCGCACACCTCGGCCTCGCCTCGAACCGGGAGGGTTGAGCCATGCGCGCACTCACGATACTGTCCGTGCTTCCCGAACTCCTCGACACCAACGGGGACGCCGCCAACGCACGCGTGCTCGCACAGCGCGCCCGCTGGGCCGGCTTCGACGCGACCATCGTGCCGGTCAGGTCGCTCGAGGAACTCCCGAGCAAGGTCGACGCGATCGTGATCGGTTCCGGAAACGACTCCGACCTCCTGGCGACGCGCGATCTCCTGGCCCCCCTGGTCAATGCTCTGCGCGCGTGGACAACGGCGGGCGTTCCCGTGCTCGCGGTCGGAACCGGCTGGGAACTCCTGAGCTGGGGAGTCGAACTCGCGGACGGCAGCGTCGTCGAAGGTCTCGGTCTCGTCGCGGGGCGTGCTGTCCCGCTCGCGGAGCGTGCGACGGGCGACCTTGTCGTCGAATCAGCGTTCGGCCGGCTCGTGGGCTTCGAGAACCACGCCCGCAGCTACGTCGGAGCGGAGGCATCCGTTCTCGGCCGGGTGCTCAGCGGCGTGGGCAACGGGGCGAAGACGGAGGGTCTCCGAATGGGGAGCTTCCTCGGCACGCACCTGCACGGTCCGGTCCTCGCCCGCAATCCGGGTCTGGCGGACCATATCCTCTCCGCAGCGGTCACGCGGGCAGGCGGCGTCTATGTGCGTTCGGAGCGCGCAGCTGCCGCCGATGCGATCGCGGAGGCCGCGACGGCCGTCGTGGTCTCCACCCTCAGCCTCGACGCGGACTCCTAGAGGCACAGCGGACAAGAAAACGGCGCCGCCGCGACCTCAGTCGCGTCGACGCCGTTTCCGGTCGTACTGCCTGTCGCGTTACGAACGCTGGTCTTCGAGGAGCCTGCTGGACTCGTCGTGCCAGCTGTCCGCGATGGCGGAGAGTTTTTCCTGGTGCTTGCGACCGTGGTGGGCGCAGAACATCAGTTCGCTGTTGTTGACGCTGACGCGAATGTACGCCTGCGCGCCACACGCGTCACACCTGTCGGCGGCCGTGAGCTGGTGCGTGGCGCTCTGGTTTTCGATGGCACCATGTGCTGCGATCTGGGACATTTTTTTCCTCCTCCAGACTGATACCAAGCGATACCAATTGAACTTGGTCCTATACAAACACGGCCGAGCCTCGATAAGGAGTCGATTCGGTTACATTTCGCTTACCGCGTAGCGGATTGCTCACTGCAGTGAGGAGGTGAGTCGCGCCAGGCTGTCACCGATTTTCTGGGTGACCGGCCGTGCGAGCCAGTCGGCTAGTTCGAGCCTGACGCTGTTGGCCCGGTAGCCGTCTTCGACGAGCCGCATGCCGGTTGTGAAGTCCCGTCCGTGGACGAGCACCGAAATCTCCATGTTGAGACGGAATGAGCGGATGTCCATGTTGCTCGATCCGATCACGGCGATGTCATCATCGATCGTGAAGTGCTTGGCATGCAGCACCGTCGGGGCTCGGTACAGGTAGATGGAGACGCCTGCGCGCAGCAATGCCTCGTAGTACGACCGCTGGGCGTGGTAGACGAGGGCCTGGTCTCCGACAGCGGAGACGAACAGCTCGACGTCGAGTCCGCGCGACGCCGCGGTGATGATCGCGAGGAGCGTGGACTCCTCCGGCACGAAATACGGGCTCGTGATACTCACCCGGCGTTCGGCCTTGTGGATCAGCAGGGCGTAGAGCTTCAGGTTGTTGTCGTTCTCGAAACTCGGCCCGCTCGGGACGACTTGCGCGTCCAGGCGCTCCACCCGGGGCTCGAGCAGCAGCGGGGTCGTGTCGAGCGGGAGCAGGGCATCTGTCTCGCTGTACCAGTCGGTGACGAAGACGGCGTCGAGCTCCCGGACGACCGGCCCGTCGAGCCGCACCATGAGCTCGTGCCAGCGCAGGCCTCTCGCGAGATTCTTCTTCTTCAGGTAGGTCGGGTCGATCAGGTTCTGCGAACCGGTGAACCCGATCCGACCGTCGACGACGACGAGTTTGCGGTGGTTGCGCAGGTCGGGTCGTTGCCAGTGCCCGCGCAACGGCCGGAGCGGGAGCATGGCGTGCCATTCGGCGCCCATGTCCGACAGGGCGGCGAGTGTCTCGGCCCGCCGGGGCAGGAGGAACCCGGAGAGATGGTCTGAGAGCACCCGGACGGTGACACCCCGCGCGATCGCCCGGCGCAGCGCGTCGAAGAACGGCTCCGTGACGCTGTCGAGCACGAGGATGTAGAACTGGACGTGCACGTACTCCGTCGCGGTGTCGACGGCCGCCGTCATGGCAGCAAGGGATCCTTCGTAGTCCGGAAGCAAGGCGGCTCGGTTGCCGCCGACCATGGGCAGCGCACCGAGGTTGACATTGAGCTGGACCGCGGACGGCAGCCACTGCGGCCACTGTTCGCGGTGGCTGACCTGGTGGAACCCTTCCGTCCGGGACAGGATGAGTTCGTTGACCTCGCGTTGCTTGTCCCGCCGAGGGGCGGGGAGCCGTCCGAACCCCACGAGCAGGAACGCGACGGCTCCGAGGTAGGGGATGAAGACGATCGTGAGTACCCAGGCGATCGCGCTCGCGGGCGACCGGTTCGCCGACACGAGCACGGTGGCCGTGAAGCCGACGATCACGTGCACCATGATCAGGACGAGAGCGACGGTTTCGAGATCCTGCATCCGGGTGCCTCAGCGGGTGTTCCGGGTCGGCGCGATGCTGTCCGCCGTGAAGTTCAGTGCGAGGTCGATCAGCAGCCGGGTGCCGAACCCCGTCGCCCCCTTGGTATTCCACAGCTCGTCTGTTTCCGACTGCATGGTACCCGCGATGTCGAGGTGAGCCCAGGGCACGTCCTTGACGAACTCGGCGAGGAACAGGGCGGCGGCCGTCGCCCCGGCGTACTTGCCGCCCATGTTCGACAGGTCGGCGACGTCGGACTTCAACTGGGGTCGGTAGCGGTGTTCGAGCGGCAGTTGCCAGATCGACTCCGCCGTAGCGCGAGACGCGGCGATGGCGCGGTCGACGAGGGCCTGGTTGTTTCCGAAGACGGCGGCCGTGTGCGTGCCCAGGGCCATCAGCGCGGCCCCGGTGAGCGTAGCGACGTCGATGATCGCGTCCGGATTCTCCTCGCCGGCCAGGACCAGGGCATCGGACATGACGAGGCGGCCTTCCGCGTCGGTGTTCTTGATCTCGACGGTGGTTCCGCCTCGGATGGTGAGGACGTCGCCGAGCTTCATGGCGGAGCCGCCCGGCATGTTGTCCGTGCACATCAGGAAGGCGGTCACCGCGGACGCGCAGTCCAGGGCGCGGAGTGCCGTCATCATGGCCAGGACGGCGGCGGCGCCGGCCATGTCCATCTTCATCAGCAGGTGCATCGGGTCGGAGGGCTTCAGCGAGATCCCGCCGGAGTCGTACATGATGCCCTTGCCGACCAGCGCGAGGTGGGCGGGAGGCGCCTCACCGTCCGTTGGCGCCGCACCGACCGTTGGCGGGGGAGAGTACGTCACCTTGATGATCCGTGGCTCTTCGACGCTTCCGGCATTCACGCCGAGGAGACCGCCACAGCCCAGCTCGATGATCTGCTGCTTGTCGAAGACATCGACGGCCAGCCCGTGTTCGAGGCCGAGGCCGATCGCGATGGTGCCGAGATCGGTGGCGGTGAGGTGACTCGGCGGAGTGTTGGCCAGGTCCCGGGCGAGATTTGTGGCGCGTGCGGTGATCTCGCCGACACGGACCCCCACGCGAGCCTGATCCGCGACCCCGGAGCCGGTACTCGGGGTGTCGAGGACGATGTCGAGGGTGACGAGCGCGCAATGGTCGGAGGAAGGCTGCAGCTCGACGTATCGGTAGCGGGCGAGCAGGACCCCTTCGACGACCGCCTGGCCGACGGTCGCAGCGTCGAGGGGGAAGGTGTCGCCGATCGCGAGTGCGATCCGGGGATAGCGCTGGGCCGCCCGCGCGAAGGTGGCCGCGACGTCGCGCAGGAGATCCGCATCCTGGGCATCCGCGGGTCCGGCACCGACGACGATGAAGATCGGACCGTTCGGTTGGGGGAGAAGCAGGGTCTGCCCGATGCTGCCGGTGAAGCCGGCAGAGACGAGGGTGGCCCGTTCGGCACCCAGCGTCAGGGGAAGGGGGCCATCCGGGCCGATGAGGAATCCGACGGCGTCAAGACCGACCGGCACCTCGGAGACGACGAGGATTCCGACAGCGGAGGCCGGAGTCTGGGATGGCGTCCGGGTGAACGATTCCGGGATGAGTTTGTATGTGCCGAGGGACATGCGCGGTCTACGCGATCGCCTGGGCCTTGAGCAGGGCGAATTCCGCATCGGTGAGGGCGCCGGCAGTGTGCAGCGCAGCGAGGCGCTCGATCTTGCTGATGATGTCCTCCTGGGGTGCCGCTGGCGGGACGGCGACAGGCGCCGTCGCAGCGATGGGCGCAGCGACGGCCGGGGCGGCTGCAGCAGCGGCCGCCTGCTTGCGTGCGGCGGAGCCGTGAACGGCATTGCTCGTCGCGGTTGCTGTTCCGACGATGACGGCAGTGCGTGCCGCACTTGCCGCGAGTCCGCGTGAACGTCGTCCGAATGCCATGGTGTTCCTCTCGAGTGGTTTAGCCGGGGTGGTGTTCGTGGTGTTGTGGTCGGGTCAGGTCAGGGGTGGAAAGGCCAGAAGACTGGAACCAGGAAGGTGGCAACGGCGACGAAGAGCAGCAGGAGGGGCAGCCCGAGCTTCCAGTAGTCGCCGAAGCGGTACGCTCCAGGCCCCATCACCATGGTGTTCGCCGGGGTCGCGACCGGGGTGAGGAACGATGCTGCCGCTGCGACCGTGACGCCCATCAGCAGGGGGAGCGGTGAGATCCCCGTTTCGGTTGCGATCGCGATGGCGATCGGACCAAGGATGAGTGCTGTGGCCATGTTGCTGATCAGCTGCCCGAGCACGCTCGTGACGACGGCGATACCGAAGAGCAGCAGATAGGGGCTCGAGGTGCCCACTGCGGCGACGAGCCCGTTCGCGATGACGTCGGCAGCGCCGGAGACCTGGATGGCGGTCGACAGCGGAATCATCCCGCCGACGAGGATGAGGGTCGTCCAGGAGATCGAGCGGTGCGCCTGGGAGACCGTGAGCACGCGCAGGAGGACCATCGCCGCCGCAGCGGTCAGGGCTGCAACCGCCGCAGGCACGATCCCGGTGGCAAGCAGGACGACCATGCCGGCGAGGATCACGAGGGCGGTCGTTGCGCGCGGGCCCATCGGCACGGCCTGGCGACGAATCAGCTGGGGTGCGTCGACGACGACGACGTTGGGGTCTGCGGTGTTCCGGTCGAGCGCCTGCCACGGGCCGCGCAGCAGCAGCACGTCTCCAGCGGCGAGGACGGCATCCGTCAGGTCCTCCCCGCTCCGCTGGATCGCGATGACGACGAGTTCCCCACTGTCCGTCACCATTCCCGTGAAGACGCTTTCACCCACGAAGGACGAGCGTGGTGCGATGACGACCTCTGTGACACCGTTCTTCCGGCCCAGCAGGCTTCCCGCGTCCGCGAGAGAGTACTGGGCTGCGAGGGTACGCGCGTGGTCGCTGAGATCCTTGGGCGCGACCTGGGCGGTTCGGTTGGGCAGGAGCCTCGGGCCGAGGAATACGGTGATCAGGATGGTCCCGACGACGAGCGGGAGGCCGACGAGGCCGAATTCGAAGAATCCGAACGGTGCATGGCCCGTGCTGACCGCGAGCTCGGAGACGAGCACATTGACCGGGGTTCCGGTCAGGACGAGAAGGGACCCGGCATGTGCGCCGAAGGCGAGTGGCATCAGCATCTGGGAAGGAGGCTGCCGAATCCGGATCGCGAGCACGACGACCATCGGGAGCAGGGACGCGACGGCGCCGTTGACGCTGATCAGGGCGGTGACGACCGCAACGAGCAGCATCACGAACGTCACGATGATGCGCCGGTTCGTTCCGGTGCGTTTGGTGAGCTGCTGGCCGGCCCAGGTGGTCACCCCGGTCGCGTCGAGTGCTTCGCTGACGACGAACAGGGCGGCGATGAAGACGATGACCGGGTCGCCGAACCCCGCCAGGGTCTGCTCGAAAGAAATCACACCGGTCAGGAAAAGCGACAGCGCGACGCCGATGGCGACGATCTCCACGGGAACCGCGTTCCAGACGAAGAGCACGATCGCGGCGAGAAGCACGAGCAGGGTGATCGAGATGTCGTTCACGGCTGCGCCCCAGGATGCCGGTGAACGGCGTCGCCGCGTGGCCTGCTCATGACCGGGAGGCCGGCCGTTCCAGGCCGTCCTCGTCGTCGTCCGGTTCCTTGCCGCTCGAGAGCGCCGCGGGGATGTCCCCGGGAATGTAGTCCGGCATCCGCCCGGCCGGGATGATCGCGAGGAGTGCGATGCCGGCGAGGCCGAGCAGCGAGATCTGCAGGGCACGGAGCCGCGCGTCCTCGTTGATGGCAACGGCCTCTGCAACCTGCTCCGGGGTGGCGGATGTCTGGCTCAGGACCGACTCGAGGTGGTCGTTGGTGACGAAGTTCACACTGTCGAGGGGCACTTGCGCGACCAGTTCCGGCGGCAGGGCCTGGCTGCTCGCGACACTCGACGCCACGATCGCGCTGAGGATTCCGACGGCGAAGACGCTCGCGACGGCGATGCCGACGCTCCCCGAGATGTTGTGGACGAGGCCGCGCCAGGCGCCTACGTCTCCGGCGAGGCGTTTCGGGGCCGCGGAGAGCAGGGTGTTGAACACGAGCGCCACAATCGCCCCCTGGCCGAGGCCGAGGATGATGAGGCCGATGACGACGGCGAACTGTTCCCATTCGTTCCGGATCGTGAAGGCGAGGATCACCAGCCCGAGGGCGACGACGACGAACCCCACCCGGGCGATCTGGTGCGGCGGGTACCGCTTGTACAGGGTGGCCACGACGGAGCTGGCGATGAAGATCGAGAGGGTGTACGGGATGATCGAGATCGAGGTCTGGAAGCTCGACCGGCCCTGCACGATCTGGATGTAGAGCGGGATCAGGAAGTTCGCCGCGGTTCCCACGAACAGCATCGCCGCCATCGCGAAGGTCGTCGCCTTCTCGGATCCGGACTTCAGCACCTCGAGGTCGAAGATCTGCGGCAGGTGCGCGGCCTTCCTCCGGCGCAACCACACGAAGAACGCCTGCCCGCCGATCGCCCCGAGGAGGATCAGGACCGGCGCAGGGGAGACCCCCAGGACCGTGAAAGGCGCGCTGGGCGTGGCCAGGACCACGCCCCAGGAATTCAGGCCGCTGAACCCGAAGCTCAGCAGGATGATGGACCCCGCAGCGAGGACGGCGCCGACCCAGTCGATCACGACGGCGGGCTGGGGCGGCACGACCTTCAACCGGAAACTCAGCAGCAGGTTCACTGCCGCGAGCGCCACGATCAGGGCGAAGGAATACCGCCAGCCGATCGTGGACGCGAAGGTACCCGCGATGAGGAGCGCGAGCACCCCGGCCGCGGGGATGGCCGCCGCGAGGAACCCGATTGAGCGGGCCTGCTGCTCACCGGAATAGTTCGCCGCGATGAACACCACGAGCGCCGGCGCGATCAACGCGATCACCGCACCGGACGCGGCTTGCGCGATGAACAGCATCGTCGGACTCACACTCACGGCAACGGCCGCCATCGCGAGTCCATGGATGACGACTGCGATCTGGAACACCCGGCGGGACCCGAACTTCGCACCCAGCTTGGCACCGAGCAGGATGAACGCCGCCATCGCGAACGTGCCCGCGGTGATCGCCGTCCCCACACTCGTCGCTGGAGTGTTCAGATCCGTCGTGATGCCCTGCATCGACACCGTCAACGCATTCACCGCGAACGACGCCTGAATCTGCGTGAGCACGACCACGACCAACGGCAACCACGACGCTGCAACGGCAGGGCGGGTGGCACCCCCGGGTACGACGGTCTCTGAGGACATCCTTCACGCTCCCATCTGGGTTTCCGACTGGTTCTGTCTGGGTCTGTCCGGCGAATTCTTGTCAGACTAGGGCCACTGATCCGGCGTCCAGCAGAGTTGGCGCAGGACTGCGCTTGTGCTGGCGCAAGAACGCCGTGCCGGGTCCGGAGCTGTCAGGCGACAACCCGGAGTTCTTCCGCGTTGCATTGTGTTCCCGTTTGGGGGGGCGATAGCCTGCGGTTCTGGAATGGATCGCAGGTCTGCGTCGCAGCGGGCCGCGCGGAGATCGCGCAGCAGAAGTGAGGGGTTTCAGATGTGGGTGCCGGTGTCCAGCGACGCGGTGCGGCATCTCACCGTTCAGTCCGGCATCCCGGTTCCGCTTCCCGACGACGCTGTCGGCTTCCTCGCGCAGCGCCTCGAGGTTCCGGCCTCTGACGTGTTTCATTTTTCGGCGATCAGGAAAGTGATCGGCAGCACGACGGTGACGCTCGCCACCCAGTCGGCCTTCCGCTACACAGGGGGCACCGATTCCACCGCGGGGGTCCTGCACGTCGGTTTCATGCTCAATGGCAGCATGACGATCGGACTCGGTCAGCACCCGCCCCAACGGTTCAGCCCGATCAGCGCATACGTGATGCCGGCGGGGGTCGCGTCGTCCGTCCAGACGACGGAGGTCACGCGCGGACTCGGCATCCAGCTTCCCCAGGCCCGCCTGATAGCGAGGGGGATCCAGCTCGAGGGTGAACGCCTGCGCCTCGAACGCTCGGCGTCTCTCGCCGCGCCCCTGCGGGTCCTGGCGCTCGCGGTGGTCGAAGCGGCCTGGACGCCGACGGCCATCGGAGTGTCTGTCACAGAGAGGACGATCGAGGACCTCGTGGTCGGCATTTTTCTGGAGGGCGACGGTTATGCCATGGACAGCGCTGACCTCCGGGCGGGCCTGCGCATGCGCGCCGTCGCCCACATCGAGGCCAGGCACCGGAACCGCGATCTCAGTCCTGCTGTCGTTGCCGCCCAGCTGGGGATCTCCCTGCGGCACCTGCAGCGCGCGTTCGAGGGCGGGGGCAGTACTGTCGCCGCGGAGATCAGCCGGTGTCGCGCGGAGTCTGCCGCCCAGCTGCTGCTCGCACCGCGCACGGCGGGGCTGACAATCGCCGACA
Source organism: Cryobacterium sp. RTC2.1 (assembly GCF_035018685.1). NCBI lineage: Bacteria > Bacillati > Actinomycetota > Actinomycetes > Micrococcales > Microbacteriaceae > Cryobacterium > Cryobacterium sp. RTC2.1. The sequence goes on along the minus strand of NZ_JASJXJ010000003.1, from coordinate 51,075 downwards.
TCGCAACGCGTTCCGGATACACGTCCGCTTTCGAGCTCCGCGCCGGGTTCCGCGCACGGTATGGCGTCCTGCCCTCCCAGTACCGCATCGGCGGCATCGCCCTGCCGGAGACACGAGCGTCCGGACGTGCGTAATCCCCGGTCCTCGGCCAGTATTCTTGGGACGGTGAGTTCTTCTGACTATTCCGCCCGCCACCTCTCGGTCCTCGAAGGCCTCGAGGCCGTGCGCAAGCGCCCCGGCATGTACATCGGCTCGACCGACTCCCGGGGGTTGATGCACTGCCTCTGGGAGATCATCGACAACTCCGTCGACGAGGCGCTCGGCGGATTCGGTGCCGGAATCGACATCGTGCTGCACCCGGACGCGAGCGTCGAGGTCAGCGACACCGCCCGCGGTATCCCCGTTGACATCGAACCGAAGACCGGACTGACCGGCGTCGAGGTCGTCTTCACCAAATTGCACGCCGGCGGCAAGTTCGGCGGCGGTTCGTATGCGGCGTCGGGTGGACTGCACGGAGTCGGCGCATCCGTCGTGAATGCCCTGTCGGAGCGCCTCGACGTCGAGGTCGACAGGGACGGCAAGACCTGGGCGATGTCCTTCCACCGCGGTGAACCCGGACTGTTCGCCGACACCGGGGAGAAGAGTCCGGACGCCCCCTTCACCCCCTTCGAACACCAGAGCGAACTCCGTGTGGTCGGCAAGGTCCGTCGAGGCGTCACGGGAACCCGTATCCGCTATTGGGCGGATCGGCAGATCTTCACCAAGGGCGCGACGTTCCAGACCGAGGAACTGCTCGAACGGGCCAGGCAGACGGCGTTCCTCGTTCCCGGGCTCGCCTTGTCGATCGACGACCGCCGTGGCGATGAGCCCGTTGTCGAGGTATTCCGGTTCGAGGGTGGCATCTCCGAGTTCGTCGAGCACCTCTCGACGGATGCCGCGATCACGGACACCTGGCGCCTCACCGGCCACGGCACGTTCACCGAAACCGTTCCTGTGCTGATGCCGACGGGTGCCATGGTCCCGACCGAGCTCGTCAGGGACTGCGCCGTCGATATCGCGCTGCGCTGGGGGACCGGCTACGACACGATCGTCCGCAGTTTCGTGAATATCATCGCGACGCCCAAGGGCGGCACCCACCAGGCCGGATTCGACGCCGGGCTGATCAAGTTCCTCAGGGCCCAGGTCGAACTCAACGCGCGCAGGCTCAAGATGGGTTCTGACAAGCTCGAGAAGGACGACGTGATGGCGGGGCTCACCGCCGTGCTCACCGTGCGTCTGCCCGAGCCGCAGTTCGAGGGACAGACCAAGGAGGTCCTCGGAACGCCCGCCGTGCGCGCGATCGTCGCGAACGTCGTCGCCCAGGCGATGAACGAACGCTTCGTGTCCACCCGGCGCGACGACAAGACGCAGGCGGCCGTGCTGCTCGACAAGATCGTCGCGGAGATGAAGTCGCGCATTTCCGCCCGTGCCCACAAGGAGACGCAGCGGCGCAAGAACGCCCTCGAAAGCTCCTCCCTGCCCGCGAAGCTCGTCGACTGCCGCAGCAACGACGTGCTGAACAGCGAACTGTTCATCGTCGAAGGCGACTCGGCGCTCGGCACCGCCAAGCTCGCGCGCGACAGCGAGCACCAGGCCCTGCTGCCCATCCGCGGCAAGATCCTGAACGTGCAGAAGGCATCCGTCGCCGACATGCTCTCCAACCTCGAGTGCGCCTCGATCATCCAGGTCATCGGCGCCGGCTCCGGCCGCAGCTTCGATCTCTCGGCGGCGCGCTACGGCAAGGTCATCATCATGAGCGATGCGGATGTCGACGGGGCGCACATCCGCACCCTGCTGCTAACCCTGTTCTTCCGGTACATGCGCCCGATGATCACAGAGGGGCGGGTGTTCGCCGCGGTGCCGCCCCTGCACAGAGTGGTCGTGATGAACCCGGGCTCGAAGCCCAATGAGACCATCTACACCTACTCGGAACCCGAGCTGCACAGCGTGCTTGCGGCCCTGAAGAAAAGCGGAAAGCGGTACCAGGACCCGATCCAGCGGTACAAGGGGCTCGGCGAGATGGACGCGGACCAGCTGGCGACGACGACGATGGAGCGCTCGCACCGGATGCTCCGCCGCGTGCGGGTCGCCGATGCCGAGCAGGCCGGCAAGGTCTTCGAACTCCTGATGGGCAACGACGTCGCCCCGCGCAAGGAGTTCATCATCGAAAGCTCGGACAAGCTCAGCAGGGACCGCATCGACGTGTAATGCCTGTTCACGGTGATATGGTCGCCGCACACTGCCGGCACTGGCGCCGGCACAAGGCGGAGGGCATTCCAGATGAGCACCCAGGCGGACCAGGCAGGATTCCAGCAGGCACGGTTCACGGGCCGGACCGTCATCGTGACCGGGGCGGGCAGCGGCATCGGGAGGGCGACGGCGCTCCGGCTCCTCAGCGAGGGCGCCCGCGTCATCGCCGCCGATATCTCGGCGGAGCGTCTCGCGGCTCTGGAGCAGAGCAGCGGCAGCGGGGAGCTCGTCGGCGTGGCCGGCGACGTGAGCCTGCAAGCGGATGTCGACGCGCTCGTGCTGGCCGCGGGACCCACGGTCGACGGGCTGGTCAACAATGCCGGGATCATGGACTCGTTCCTCCCGACGGCGGAGATCACCGACGAGGTGTGGGAGCGGGTCTTCCGGGTGAACGTGACCTCGCAGATGCGGCTGATGCGTGCCGTGCTGCCCGGCATGGTCTCGGCCGGTTTCGGGCGGATCGTGAACATCGCAAGCGAGGCAGGCATCCGCGCGGGAGCATCGGGCACCACGTACAGCGCGTCCAAGCACGCCGTGATCGGACTGACCAAGAGTACGGCGTTGTTCTACGGGCCGAAGGGGGTGCGCTGCAATGCGGTGGCGCCCGGCGCGGTGAAGACGAACATCGAGGCTCCGTTCCTGTCCGCGTGGGCCGCCGAGCGTCTCGGACCGATCATGCAGACGACCATTCCGGCCCCTGCGGAGCCGGAGGAGCTGGCCGCGTCCATTTGCTGGTTGCTGAGCGAGGACTCGCCCAACGTCAATGGAGCCGTCCTGATGTCCGACGGCGGCTGGTCGACAATCTAGCGAACGCCGGTCTGCGGAGGTCAGGCGGGCGGGGCGAACGCGGAACTGGGCAGGTCGCGCTCCCCGGCGGCGATGGCGCCGACGATCCGCGCGGCCACGGCCTCCGGCTGCAGACCGGCAGGGAAGTTCGGCGCGACGCCTGAGATCGGGTGGTCGGCGAGGCCGGTTTCGGTGTGTCCGGGGCGGGCGTCGATCATGCGGATGCCGCTGCGGCGAAGCTCCCGCCCCGCGGCCTGTCCGAATGCTGCGAGGGCGGCCTTGGACGCCGAGTACGCCGCAAGGCCCGCGGTCGGGCTCTCGCTCACGACACCGCTGAGGGTCACGAAGAACGGTTCCCTGCCGGCGGCGGCGGATGCCGTGAGGCTGTCCGCTGCGGCGCGGAGCAGGCGGATGGGCGCGAGCGTGTTCACGGCGAAGAGTTCCTCCATGGCCGCGTCTCCGAGCTCACGTGCCGGCCCGAAGGCCACAACACCGGCCGCGTTGACGACCCCGTCGAGTCCTCCGGTGGCCTGGACCGCACGGGCGACCAGGGCGTCGACTGCCGAAACGTCGGTGAGGTCACCCGTGACGAGCGTGCCGGGGATCCCGAGGGCTGCGAGCCTGGCCGTGTCACGCCCGGCCAGGACAAGGGTCGCTCCGGCGGCCGAGAGCTGCCGGGCGATTTCACGGCCGAGGCCGCCGGTCGCGCCGACGACGAGGACGACCGAGCCGGGAAGTGTAGTCATTCGGACACTGTAGCCGTCTGAGCCGGCCGTCTGAGCCGGCCGCATGAGCCGGACGCATGAGCCGGCCGGCCGGTTCAGGCGATCCGGGCGCCGATCGTGCCGACCAGAGCTTCGAGCATCGTCCCAGAGGCATCCCGCCTGGCCCCGGTTTCCGGAAGGGTGCGCGGGGCTCCGTCCGGACCGACCGCGCGGGCGGGCATCGGACCGACCCACGCGACGGCGATGGCGTCTTCCCCCTTGAGGAAGCGGTGGGCGCGGACTCCGGACGTCGCCCGGCCCTTCGCGGGGAATTCGGTGAACTCGGAGACCTTGGCACTGCCGGGGTCCGTTCCGGCGAGGGTGTGGCTGGACGCTGCGACGGTGGCGACGACGGCCGTCTCCGCGTCGTCGGCCGCGAGACTCGTGAAGAACACGGCCCGGGCATCCGCTGCGAGTTTGATCCCGGCCATTCCGCCGGCAAGGCGGCCCTGGGGCCGCACCGATGCGGCCGGGAACCTCAAGAGCTGGGCGTCGGACGTGACGAAGACGAGCTCGTCGTCCTCCGTGCCCTGCTCGGCCCCGATGACGGAGTCCTTCGGCTTGAGCTGGATGATCTCGAAGTCAGGCCGGTTCGCCCAGTCGCCCGCGACGACGCGCTTGACGGTGCCGAAGGCGGTTCCGAGCGCGATGGAGCGGTCGGACTCGAGGGAAACGAGCGCGAGCACGGTCTCGGACCTGTCGGTCAGGCCCAGGTAGTCGGCCACGCGCACGCCGGCGCCGAGCTGGATGGATGTGGGCGGCATCACGGGCAGGTCGACCGGGGTGAACCGGATCAGCCTGCCGCGGCTCGTGACGGCGCCGACCTCTGCACGGCTCGTCGTGTCCAGGGTGGAGAGCACGGCGTCGTGCTTGCTGCGCCGCTGGGTGGGTACGGTCCTGGTCCGGGGCGCGGATGCCGCGTCACCGGTCTCCGTCGCGGCGTCTCCAGCCGGGAGGGCATCGGGATCGAAGGGGTCGTCAGCAGTGGGCTCGATGGCGGCGAGGTCGACCCTGGCGATGCGACCGGTGGCACTCAGGTAGACCCTGGTCGGCGTGTCGGTGAGTTCGAGCACCGGGGCGTTGCGTTTGGCGACGGCGCCGGCGATGCTCGGCTTGGCCTCGGTGAGGAGGGTGCGGCGCGGGGTGCCGAACTTCTCCGCCACGGCGGCGAGCTCGTCGGAGACGAGGGTGCGGATGGCCTGCTTGCTCCCGAGCAGTTCTTCGAGGAGGGCGATCTCGGCGAGGAGCTGGTCGCGTTCGGCCTCGAGTTCGATCTGGGAGAAGCGGGTGAGGCGGCGCAGACGGAGTTCGAGGATGTACTCGGCCTGGATCTGGCTCAGCTCGAAGACGTCGATCAGGCGCGTGCGGGCCTGCTCGGTGTCGTCGCTCGTGCGGATCACCTGGATGACCTCGTCGATGTCGACGATGGCGATGAGGAGGCCCTCGACGAGGTGCAGGCGTTCCGTGCGCCTGGCCAGGCGGTAGGCGCTGCGCCGGGTGACGACCTCGATCCGGTGGCCGACGTAGACGGACAGGAGCTCGCGCAGGCCGAGGGTCTGCGGTCCGCCGTCCACGAGGGCGACCGCGTTGATGTTGAAGGAATCCTCGAGGGGGGTGTAACGGTAGAGCTGTTCGAGAACGGCGAGGGGGCTGAAGCCGGTCTTGATGCCGATCACGAGCCGCAAGCCGTGGGTGCGGTCGGTGAGGTCTGTGACGTCGGAGATGCCGCTGAGCTTCTTGGAGGTGACGCCGTCCTTGATTTTCTCGATGACCCGCTCCGGGCCGACGAGATAGGGGAGCTCCGTCACGACGAGGCCCGATTTCCGGGCCGTGATGGCCTCGACGGAGACCTTGGCGCGGGTCTTGAAACTGCCGCGGCCCGTGAGGTAGGCATCCTTGATCCCCGAGAGACCGACGATCGTCCCCCCGGTCGGCAGGTCGGGTCCCGGCACGTATTCCATCAGCTCGTCGAGCGTCGCGTCGGGGTGCGCGAGCAGGTGCCGCGCCGCGCCGACGACCTCGATGAGGTTGTGCGGCGCCATGTTCGTCGCCATGCCGACGGCGATGCCCGCGGCCCCGTTGACGAGCAGGTTCGGGTACGCGGCAGGGAGCACATCCGGCTGGGTCAGCTGGTTGTCGTAGTTCGGGACGAAGTCAACGACGTCCTCGTCGAGGTTTTCCGTCATGGCGAGGGCGGGGGCTGCGAGGCGCGCCTCGGTGTACCGCGGCGCGGCGGGGCCGTCGTCGAGGGACCCGAAGTTGCCGTGGCCGTCGATGAGGGGAACGCGGAGGGTGAAGGCCTGGGCCATCCGCACGAGCGCGTCGTAGATCGCGGTGTCACCGTGCGGGTGCAGCTTCCCCATGACTTCGCCGACGACGCGCGCCGACTTCACGTGGCCCTTGTCCGGACGCAGGCCCATCTCGGCCATCTGGTAGAGGATCCGGCGCTGCACGGGCTTGAGCCCGTCCCTCGCGTCGGGGAGGGCGCGGGAATAGATCACCGAGTACGCGTACTCCAGGAACGATCCCTGCATCTCCGTCGAGACATCGACGTCCTCGATGCGTTCGGTGAATGCTGCGGGCGGGGTAGCGGGTGTGCGACTCATTCGTGAATTCTGCTTGGGGTGCTCCGGTGGCAGGACCAGCGGCACGATCGGGTGGGCGCGCAGGCTGCGCGCCAGTGCAGGGCCGTGTCCATGACAGACTTGACCCAATGCCCCCCATGCTACCGGCCCGCCAATTCAGTGCGCTGCGCCTTGCCGACGTCCTGTCAAGTTGCCACGCTGCGGTCCTCGGCCGGGAGAATGCGCTTGCCCTCGCCGCTGTCGACAAGGCCGTCGTCGTGCTCGTCGACGGCCTCGGCGTCAGCTCGCTGCGGGCACGGGCAGGCCACGCCCGGTACCTCATGTCGAAACTGACCAGGGCCGGGGTCGTCGATACGGTCTTCCCCGCCACGACCGCCGCAGCGATCACGAGCCTGACCACCGGGGTCGAACCCGGTCGGCACGGGCTCGTCGGCTACCGGGCCCTCGACGCCGCCAACGACAGGGTCGTCAACCAGCTGAGTGGCTGGGACGAACGGATGCCGCCGGAAACGTGGCAGCGGACCCGTACCGTCTTCGAACGCGCCGCCGATGACGGTGTGCCGAGTTTCACCATCGGCCCGAAGCGCTACGCCCACTCCGGATTCACCCTCGCGTCCCTCCGTGGTGCGCACTACGTGCCGGCGGAGAGCATCTCCGATCGGTTCGCGGCGGCCCGTGCCCTGCTGGACACCGAGTCGCGCGCCCTCGTCTACCTGTACGTGCCCGAACTCGACGTCGCCGCACACGCGCACGGCTGGGAGTCCGCGAAATGGCTCGCGGCCCTCGAGGCCCTCGACTCCGCCGCCGGGCGCTTCGCTGCCGGTATGCATCGGGACGAGGGGCTCATCGTCACCGCAGACCACGGCGTCCTCGACGTCCCCGCCACGAAACACGTGCTCTTCGACAGCGTTCCCGAACTCGTCGCGCCGGTGCGGCACATCGGGGGAGACCCGCGCTGCCTCTACCTGTACCTCGACGAGTCCCGCGGCGACGCCGGAACGTCCGCATCAGAGGCGGCGACCACGCTGGCCGAAACCTGGCGCGAGGTCGAGGGCGACCGGGCGTGGATCTTCACGCGTGCGGAGGCGGTCACGGCCGGACTCTTCGGCAGGGTCGATGACGAAGTGCTGCCCAGGATCGGCGACGTGATCGTGGCCGCGCGGAAGGCCGTCGCATACTACGACTCCCGCGAGCCGAACCAGTCCGCCCGGTCGATGATCGGCCAGCACGGGTCGCTCACGGACGAGGAACTGCGCGTCCCCGTGATCCGCGACGGTGCCTTCGGCGCGTAGCCGCGGCTTCCGCCCGGGGGAACACCTCAGGCCCGCCCCCGGGGGGACGGGCCTGAGGGAGAGCCTGATGCTCAGGAGGGGTACTGGCCGCGCTTGACCTGGGGCTTCGGAAGCCGCATTGCTCGCAGCTGGAGCGCGCGCATCGCCGCATACCAGCGCACGCGCTCCGCCTTCGCGTCGCCGAACTTCGCCTTGACCTTCCGGGTGAGGGTGAAGCCGAGCACCGTGCAGTCCACGACGGCGATGAGGAAGAAGGCCCAGAGCGCGAGGATCCCGTAGGTCTGCACGTTGCGGTCGGGGAAGAACGTGAGGAGGATGACGAGGAACATCACCGGGATCATGAACTCGCCGATGTTCACCCGGGCGTCCACGTAGTCGCGCACGAAGCGCTTCTGCGGACCACGTTCGCGGACGGGGAGGAACTTGTCCTCACCCGCGGCCATGCCGATCCTGGCCCTGTCGCGGGTCTCCGCGGACTTGGCGCGTGCCTGGCGTGCGGCGAGCTTGCGGTCGTCGGGCACGAGGGGGCGCCGGTTGGCGGCCTCCTGCTCCTTACGACTCGGCGTCGGCTGGCCCTTCCCTTCCGGGTGGCCGGCGGGGTGGGCGGCCGCGAGGCGCGCCCTCGTCTCGTCGATCGATTCGATCGGCGGTTGTGCGTCTGGGTTCACTGGCTTGGCCACATCAGTTCCTTGCAATTAGTTGGCTTAAGATTACCTGATGACCGTTACCCCAGATACTGCACCCGAAGCCGCACTCGCCGACGCGCCTGTGCGCGCCGCGGTCGAGGCCGCCCTTCCCGCCACGATTGCCGACCTGTGCGCCCTCGTGCGCATCCCGTCCGTGTCCTGGGACGCGTTCGATCCGGCCAGGGTGGCGGAAAGCGCGGAGGCCGTCGCCGCCCTGGTGCGGGGGCTCAACGTCTTCGACGAGGTTGTCGTGACCCGGTCGGGAATTCCCGGCACCACGGAACTGGGCCAGCCTGCCGTGCTCGCCCACCGGCCGGCCCGCAACGGCCGACCCACGGTCCTGCTCTATGCCCACCACGATGTGCAGCCCCCCGGCCACGACATCGACTGGGAATCCACCCCGTTCGAGCCGACCGTTCGCGGGGATCGGCTCTACGGAAGAGGCGCAGCGGACGACAAGGCAGGGGTGATGGCGCACGTAGCGTCGATCCGGGCACTCGCCGAGACGGCCGGCCCCGACTTCGACCTCGGAATCGCCGTGTTCATCGAGGGTGAGGAGGAGTTCGGCAGTCGCTCGTTCGCGGCATTCCTCGAGGACAACCGGGAGTCGCTCCGCGCCGACGTCATCGTCGTCGCCGACTCCAACAATTGGGACGTGGACACCCCCGCCCTCACGGTCGCCCTGCGGGGCAACGTCACCTTCCGACTGACCGTGCGCACTCTCGACCACGCCTCCCACTCCGGAATGTACGGGGGAGCGGTGCCCGACGCCATGATGGCGACTGTGCGCCTTCTCGCGAGCCTCTACGCGGAAGACGGCTCCGTGGCCGTCGACGGGCTCACGAGTCGGGACGTCCCCGCACCCGAATACACCGAGGAACAGCTGCGCCTGGAAACCGGCCTCCTCGATGGTGCGACGCCCATCGGCCACGGCCCGCTGCTCAGCAGGCTCTGGTCCCAGCCCGCCATCACGATCACGGGCATCGACGCCCCGAGCGTCGCGAACGCGTCGAACACCCTGTCCCCGGTCGTGAGCGTGCGTCTCAGCACCCGGATCGCACCAGGACAGCCCGCTGCTGAGGCTTACCAGGCCCTCGAGGCGCACCTGCGCGCCCACGTCCCGTACGGGGCGAGCATCACCATCGACGACGTCGACACCGGCGAGGCGTTCCTCGTCGACGACAGCGGCTGGGCCGTGCCGCTCGCGCTCGGTGCGATGACGGATGCCTGGGGCAAGCCCCCGGTCAACGTCGGCATCGGCGGCTCCATTCCGTTCATCTCGGACCTCGTGCGGGTGTTCCCGGAGGCCCAGATCCTCGTCACGGGTGTCGAAGACCCCGATTCCCGGGCGCACAGCCCCAACGAGTCCCTCCACCTGGGCGTGTTCAAACGGGCAGTCCTCGCCGAGGCGTTCCTGCTCGACCGGCTCAACCGCCGCACCGGGACTCTGGAGGCCCCCACCCGATGAACCCATCAGCCCCGGTCAGAGACGAGAGACCGGCAGGCGGGAATTACTGCGGCGGACTCACCGTTGCTGCAGGTAGAATCTGTCAGAATTCGAGCACAGCGCAAGGAGCGTCATGACCGACACCATCACAACCAGCACCGCCGCCCACGGAGTGGGCCTGAGCGAGGCCGCAGCGCTGAAGGTACGAAGCCTGCTCGCCCAGGAGGGCCGTGAGGACCTGCGCCTCCGCGTCGCCGTCCAGCCCGGCGGCTGCTCCGGCCTCATCTACCAGCTCTACTTCGACGAGCGTGTGCTCGACGGTGACGCGCTCGTCGACTTCGACGGTGTCGAGGTCGTCGTCGACAAAATGAGCGTTCCGTACCTGGACGGGGCCTCGATCGACTTCGAGGACACCATCCAGAAGCAGGGCTTCACCATCGACAACCCCAACGCCGGCGGCAGCTGCGCCTGCGGGGACTCGTTCAGCTAGGGAACCACAGACGATGCCGGGCGGGCCGCCCGGCATCTTGGCGTGGATTCGTTACCGGATCAGCGCCTGCGCTGCACCCCGAAGCGCATCCCGCGCAGTAGGCTGTCATTCACACAGAGGCACTTCCGATGAAGTGATGTCGAGACTCCCCGAAAGGTTACTGGTGCGCAAAAACCACCGTCTCCGATGGGCTGCAATTCCGATCGCAGCGTCGTTGGTCATTGTTCTAGCGGGGTGCACCCAAGCCCAGCTCCACGGCTTCCTGCCCGGCTTCGTCGAGGGCGAACCGGCGGTGACGAACCAGACCGACCGCGTCGCCGGACTCTGGACGACATCCTGGATCGTGCTCCTGATCGTCGGCCTGATCACCTGGGGCCTGACAATCTGGGCCGTGATCGTCTACCGGCGCCGCAAGGGCCAGACCGGACTTCCGGTCCAGCTGCGGTACAACATGCCGATCGAGATCTTCTACACGATCGTTCCTCTCATCCTCGTCATCGGTTTCTTCGCATTCACCGCGAGGGACCAGGCCGCCATCGAGGCCCGCTTCGACTCACCGGACGTGAAGATCGAGGTCATCGGCAAGCAGTGGGCCTGGGACTTCAACTACGTCAACGAGAATGTCTACTCCGCCGGCATCCAGGGCCAGCCGAACCTCGACGGGCCCAAGGGCTCGCTCGTCGAAGCCGAGTTGCCGACGCTGGTCCTCCCGGTGGGCAAGAAGGTCGAACTCGCGCTCGAATCCCGCGACGTCATCCACTCCTTCTGGGTCATCGACTTCCTCTACAAGAAGGACATGATCCCGGGGAAGACCAACTACATGTCGGTCATCCCTGAACGGATCGGCACCTATTCCGGCAAGTGCGCCGAGCTGTGCGGTGAGTACCACTCGCTCATGCTCTTCAACGTCAAGGTCGTGTCAGAGGCCGACTACGAGGCGTACACGGCCTCGCTCAAGGCCGCGGGCAACTCCGGGCAACTCGACAACGGGTACAACCGCAACCAGAATCTTCCGGGCACGTCCGCCCCGGCGGTAGAGGAAGGCAAGTAGGCCATGACCACAACCGCACCCGCAGCACCCGCGACGCCGGCAGCCCCGGCCGCTACCCGTCGTCCCACGGGCGTCGAGCGCAAGGGCAACGTCCTCGTCCGCTGGATCACCTCCACCGACCACAAGGTGATCGGGTACATGTACCTCATCACCTCCTTCGTCTACTTCTGCCTCGCCGGCGTGATGGCGCTCGTCATCCGCGCGCAGCTCTTCGAGCCCGGCCTCGAGGTCGTGCAGACCAAGGAGCAGTACAACCAGCTCTTCACGATGCATGGAACGATCATGCTGCTGATGTTCGCGACGCCGTTGTTCTTCGGCTTCGCGAACTCGCTGATGCCCCTGCAGATCGGCGCTCCTGACGTCGCCTTCCCGCGCCTCAACGCCTTCTCGTTCTGGGCATTCTTCTTCGGCAGCCTCATCGCCGTCGGCGGGTTCCTGACGCCGCAGGGAGCAGCATCCTTCGGCTGGTTCGCCTACCAACCGCTCGCGAGCACGACCTTCTCGCCCGGCGTCGGCGGAAACCTGTGGATGGTGGGCCTGGGACTGTCCGGTTTCGGCACCATTCTCGGCGCGGTGAACTTCATCACGACCATCATCACGATGCGCGCCCCCGGCATGACCATGTTCCGGATGCCGATCTTCACCTGGAACACGCTCGTCACCTCGCTGCTGGTCCTGATGGCGTTCCCGGTGCTCGCCGCGGCCCTCCTTGCAGCGGCCTCTGACCGCATCTTCCTCTCGCACATCTACGACCCGGCCAACGGCGGTGCCATCCTCTGGCAGCACCTGTTCTGGTTCTTCGGCCACCCCGAGGTGTACATCATCGCGCTGCCGTTCTTCGGCATCGTCTCCGAGGTGTTCCCGGTCTTCAGCCGCAAGCCGATCTTCGGGTACAAGACGCTCATCTACGCGACCATTTCGATCGCCGCCCTGTCGGTGGCGGTCTGGGCCCACCACATGTACGTGACCGGTTCGGTGCTGCTGCCGTTCTTCTCGCTCATGACGATGCTCATCGCGGTTCCGACCGGTGTGAAGATCTTCAACTGGATCGGCACGATGTGGCGGGGGTCCCTGACCTTCGAGACGCCGATGCTGTGGGCGCTCGGCTTCCTCGTCACCTTCACGTTCGGCGGGCTCACCGGTGTCATCCTCGCCTCGCCGCCGCTCGACTTCCACGTCTCCGACACGTACTTCGTCGTGGCGCACTTCCACTACGTCATCTTCGGAACCGTCGTGTTCGCCATGTTCAGCGGCTTCTACTTCTGGTGGCCGAAGTGGACGGGCAAGATGCTCAACGAGAGCCTCGGCAAGTGGCACTTCTGGTTCCTGTTCATCGGATTCCACACCACCTTCCTCGTGCAGCACTGGCTCGGAGTGGTCGGCATGCCGCGCCGCTACGCCTCGTACTCTCCGGAGGACGGCTTCACCTGGATGAACCAGCTGTCCACCATCGGGTCGATGATCCTCGCCGTCTCGATGATCCCGTTCTTCCTGAACGTGTACATCACTGCCCGCAAGGCGCCGAAGGTCACGGTCAACGACCCGTGGGGCTTCGGAGCCTCCCTCGAGTGGGCCACGTCGTGCCCGCCGCCGCGGCACAACTTCACGTCGATTCCGCGCATCCGCTCAGAGCGGCCGGCCTTCGACCTCAACCACCCCGAGGTCGCCATGCCGGTCGGGATCGGGCCGGGCAAGGACGCGCCCGATGCCCCCGTCTACGACGCCGCAACGAACGAGGTCAAATAAATGAGGGCAAACACCAACCTGCTCTGGCTGCTCGCGGGCTTCTTCGCCCTCGTCACGGTCGCGTACATCGTTTGGGGTCTCGTCGACCCGCACCAGCACAGCATCGAATGGGCGGGAACCTTCGCCCTGGCACTGAGCTCCGTGTTCGTGAGCTTCGTCGCCTTCTACCTGTCCCGGGTGCACGGCGCTCAGGGAGGAGAGCTTCCAGAGGACCGCCTCGACGCCAACGTCGACGACGGCGATCCCGAAGTCGGCTTCTTCAGCCCGTGGAGCTGGTGGCCCATCCTCCTCGCCGCGAGTGCTGCGTTGCTTTTCCTCGGCCTCGCGATCGGGTTCTGGATCTCGATCATCGCGGTCGGCATCGGCGTGATCTGCCTCATCGGCTGGGTCTACGAGTACTACCGCGGTAACTTCGCGCGCTAGCCGGTCCGCGAAAGCGGGTGAGCAGTCGGTCTCGATTCCTGAGAACGACGGCTCCCGCTTTCGCGTTAATGGGGGAGAGCGTGCAGGGCGCGGCGCCGGAAGCCGAGCACGTCGAAGGAGAACGTCACGGGACTGCGGGAAGGCCAGCGGCCTGCGATGGCCTCCGTCCCGGTGTGATGTGCCGACGGGCCCATGCCGATCAGGACGGCAACGGCGTCCGCGCCGAGGTCGTGACGACTGGTGACCCTGATCCGGGTCTCCAGGGCGAACCAGGGCTGCAGGGAGTCCCTGAGGTCCTCGGCTTTGTTCGGCGGGATATCGAGGGCCAGTCCGGCATCCCTGAGCTCGCGGAGATGGTCATCGTGGGGAACGACGACGGCGAGGAGACCCCTGTCGCGCAGCACGCGATGGAATTCGGCCGGGTTCCGCGGTGCGAAGACGTTCAGGAGGGCATCGGCGACTCCGGTCCGCACCGGAAGGTCGGCCCAGACGTCGGCGACGAGCCCGTCCACCTGCGGCGGTTCAGGGAGTTTGCCGCCTGAGGCTGCAGCATGTTCGTGCCCAGGCGCGGCGACGGTGCGGGCAGCGGCCACAGTTCGGGCCACGGCGACGGGGGAGAGGTCCATTCCGAGGTATCCGGCGGTCGGACAGGCTTCGGTCACTCCGCGGAGGTAGTACCCGGTGCCACAGCCGATGTCGAGCACCCGAGCGGGCTGTTCCGCTGCGACGAGCGTCGTGACGGCCGTGCGCAGGTCTTCGTACCAGCCGGCTTCGAGGAAGGCCTCACGTGCGTCGAGCATCGCGGCGCTGTCACCGACCACGTGGCTGCGCCCGCCCAGGAGCGACAGATAGCCGCGCCGGTTGGCGTCGAAGGAATGCCCGGAAGCACACCGCAGCACGAGGCCGCCGTTCGCCGCGAGGGGCGACAAACAGTTCGGGCACCTAAGCCACTCCGACAGGGTCTGGAGGGACATCGATGCCCGATCTGTTCATGTTGTGTTGTGGTGATTGTGGAACTACCGCTGGTTAGTGGTGGTCTCCGTGGCTCTGCTCGAGCTCCGTCGTGGTGACCGGAACAATCCGGTCCTCGAAGAACCAGCGAGAGAGTCCGCCGCGCAGGCGCTGGCCGGTCGTGATCTTGCCCTGGTCGTTCGGGCGGATCATCAGCGGCTTGTAGTCCGAGTAGCTCACGAGCTTCCAGCGCTCGTACTCGTCGACGGGCTGGTGCACCTCGATGTACTCGCCACCGGGCAGGCGGACGATCCGGCCGGATTCGTAACCGTGCAGGACGATCTCGCGATCCTTCTTCTGCAGCGCGAGGCAGACTCGCTTGGCGACGAAGAACGCGATGAACGGTCCGACGATCGTGGCGAACTGACAGGCGTGGATGACGCCCTCCATCGTCACGTGGAAGTGCGTGGCGATGATGTCCGAGGATGCGGTCGACCAGAGCGCGGCGTAGAACGTCACGCCGGCCGCGCCGATCGCCGTGCGGGTCGGGGCGTTGCGCGGGCGATCGAGGATGTGGTGCTCGCGCTTGTCCCCGGTGACCCAGGCCTCGATGAAGGGGTAGATCAACACGACCAGGATGAAGAGTCCGAGGCTGATCAGAGGGATCAGGATGTTGAACGACCAGGTGCGATCGAGCCAGACGAACTCGAGTCCCGGCGGAATCAGGCGCAGGGCCCCGTCGGCAAAGCCGATGTACCAGTCCGGCTGGGTACCCGCCGAGACGGGGGAGGGGTCATAGGGTCCGTAGTTCCAGATCGGGTTGATCGTGAACAGTGAGGCGATCAGCATCACGACACCGAAGACGATGAAGAAGAACCCGCCGGCCTTGGCGGCATAGACCGGGAGGACCGGGTAGCCGACGACGTTCTGGTTCGTGCGTCCGGCACCGGGGTACTGGGTGTGCTTGTGCACGACGACGAAGAGCAGGTGCATCGCGATGAGGGCGATGATGATCGCGGGCAGCAGCAGGATGTGGAGCGAGTAGAGCCGACCCACGATCGCCTCGCCCGGGAACTCGCCGCCGAAGAGCAGGAAGGAGATCCAGGTTCCGATCAGCGGGATGCCCTTGACCATTCCGTCGATGATCCGCAGGCCGTTGCCGGAGAGCAGATCGTCGGGGAGGGAATATCCGGTGAAGCCCTCTGCCATCGCGAGGATGAACAGGATGAAGCCGATGACCCAGTTGAGTTCGCGGGGCTTGCGGAACGCACCCGTGAAGTAGATCCGGAGCATGTGCAGGCCGATGGACGCCACGAACAGCAGCGCAGCCCAGTGGTGCACCTGGCGCATCAGGAGGCCGCCGCGGATGTCGAAGGAGATATTGAGCGACGAGGACATCGCCGCCGACATTTCGACGCCCTTGAGCGGAACGTACGAGCCTTCGTAGTGGACGGGTGCCATCGAGGCGCTGAAGAAGAACGTCAGGAACGTCCCGGACAGCAGGATGATGACGAAGCTGTAGAGGGCAACCTCACCGAGGAGGAAGGACCAGTGGTCTGGAAAGATCTTCCTGCCGAGTTCCTTCACCGCGGTGGAGATGCTCGTGCGCTCGTCGATGTAGTTCGCCGCCGCGCCCGTGAAGCCGCCGTTGGTTTTCGTCGTCTCGACCACGCCTGTGGTCGTTTTCGTGATACTCAATGCCGCTCCCAGAAACTCGGTCCGACGGGTTCAGTGAAATCGCTCTGCGCAATGAGGTAGCCCTCAGAGTCTACGGCGATGGGCAGCTGGGGGAGCGGCCGCTTGGCCGGCCCGAAGATGACCTCGCAGTGGTTCGACACGTCGAACTGTGACTGGTGGCACGGGCAGAGCAGGTGGTGGGTCTGCTGTTCGTAAAGGGCGACGGGGCAGCCGACATGGGTGCAGATCTTGGAATACGCGACGATGCCGTCGTACGACCAGCCTGCACGCTCGGGGAGTTCGTTGAGGTCCTCGGGCTTGAGGCGCATCAGCAGCACGGCCGCCTTGGCCTTCTCTTCCAGACGACCGCTCGGCAGGTCCTGCAGACCCTCCGGAATGACGTGGAAGGCGGAGCCGAGGGTGACGTCCGAGGCCTTGATTGGTGTGCCGGTCGGGTCGATCGCCAGCCGGGTCCCCTTCGTCCACATCGTGTGGGTGAGCAGCTCGGAAGGGTTCTCGTTCATCGGGCCGAGGCCGCGGAAGAGCACGACCGCGGGAAGGGGGAAGGCGATGAGCGCGCCGATCAGGCTGTTCCGGATGAGGCTACGTCGTCCGATCCCGGATTCCTCGTTGGCTTCGGCGAAGATTTCGACCGCCCTGGCCCTCGTCTCGTCTGAGCCGCGGACGGGGTGCCGGACATCGATGCCTTCGTGGTCGCTCATCAGCGCCTTGCCCCAGTGGACGGCGCCGATGCCGATCGCCAGGAGCGCGAGGGCCAGACCGAGGCCGATGAAGAGATTGTTCAGCCGCACGGAACCCGGGTCGGTTTCCACGATCGGGAACGCCATGTACGCGGCGATAGCAAAAACGCTGCCGACGATCGAGAGGTAGAAGAGCGTGTACACCGTGCGCTCGGCACGGCGCTCGGCGCTCGGGTTCAGGTCGGTGACGCGGGGGCGGTGCGGCGGGAATCCGGGGTTGTCCACGGCGTCGCGCACGACAACGGCCGTGCCGGCGTTCGCGGGGTCGTGCCCGGCGCCGGAGTCAGCAGCGGTGAGGTCCTTCCCGCTGTTATCGTCCGTGGCCATTGTGCTCCTTTGTCTGCTGTGTGTCGTGCAGTTGTGTGCTGAGCAGGTGTGTCTGCTGCATGATTCTGATTCCGCGCCCTGTTCGGATGCGGGTCAGTTCGATTTTGCGGTGATCCACACCGTCAACCCGACGATCGCGCCGAGTCCGAAGATCCAGAGGAACAGTCCTTCGGAAACCGGACCGAGCGAGCCGAGGGCGTATCCGCCCGGGGACGGGTTGTTCTCGAGGTACTTGAGGTACGTGATGATGTCGCGTTTGCTCTCCGGTGAGATGTTCATGTCGTTGAAGACCGGCATGCTCTGCGGTCCCGTGATCATGGCCTCATAGATGTGCTGGGCGGAGACGCCGTCGAGTGCGGGTGCGAACTTGCCCTCCGTGAGGGCGCCTCCGGCGCCTGCGACGTTGTGGCACATCGCGCAGTTGATGCGGAAGAGCTCGGCGCCCTTGGCGGAATCGCCCTGCGCGTCGAGGTACCGCGCATCCGGGATGGCCGGCCCGGGGGCGAGGGAGGCGACGTATGCGGCGAGGGCTGCGATCTGTTCGTCCGTGAACACGACGGCCTTCTTCTCAGCCTGAGGCCCGTCCATCTGCATGGGCATCCGGCCGGTGCCGACCTGGAAATCGACGGATGCCGCACCGACACCGATGAGGCTCGGGCCGGATCCGGTTCCCGCGGCGCCGAGGCCGTGGCAGGTGGCGCAGTTGCTCGCGAAAAGCTTCTGGCCCTCTCCGATGGTCTGCTGAGACGAGGCATCCGTCTGGGCACTCGCGGTGCTCGTGCTGAACAGCGCATAGGCGCCGCCCGTGAAGAGGAGGCCGATGGCGATCAGGGCGACACTGGCAAGTGGGCTGCGGCGGCCGGACTTGCGCACGCGGGCCGGCTTGGGGGTGTTGGTCTTGGTCATTCTGAGGTGTCCGCTCCGGATCTCTATTTGAGGACGTAAATGACGAGGAAGAGGCCGATCCAGACGACATCGACGAAGTGCCAGTAGTACGAGACGACGATGGCGCTCGTCGCCTCCTTGTGACCGAAGTTCTTGACCGCGAACCCGCGGCCGATGACGAGGAGGAAGGCGATCAGGCCGGCCGTGACGTGGATGCCGTGGAAGCCGGTGGTGAGGTAGAACGCCGATCCGTATGCGTTGCTCTGCAGCGAAACGCCCTCGGAGACCAGGGTGGCGTACTCCCAGATCTGCCCGGAAACGAAGACGGCGCCGAGGGCGTACGTCAGGAAGAACCACTCGACCATGCCCCACTGGCTGGGCTTCCAGCCCGTTGAGCGGGCCTGGAGACGCTCCGCGGCGAACACGCCGAACTGGCAGGTGATCGACGAGGAGACGAGGATCAGGGTGTTCACGAGTGCGTAGGGAAAATTGTGCTTCTCGGCTTCGAATTGCCAGAGTTCCGGCGATGTCGACCGGAGCGTGAAGTAGATGGCGAACAGGCCCGCGAAGAACATGACTTCGCTGCCCAGCCACACAATGGTGCCGACAGCAACGCTGTTGGGCCGATTAACCACGGGCGCTGTGGCTGAATAAGTTATCGAAGGGCTCGTCACTCGTCCATTATGGCCGATTTCGCAGCCGGGGTGCGCACCATGCGGACGCGGGTGCGTCATTTACCCAAAAGGTGACCAGATTGGAACGAAAGCGCCGCTGGAGCAGATTCGGAACGCGGGAGCCGATGCGCTTAAGATCGGTTTCATGCTCGAAATCCAGTCCTGGCCCAATGTCCTCAGCGCCCTGCTCAGTGGAGAGGACCTGAGTGTCTCCGATGCGGCGTGGAGCATGGAGCAGGTGATGCAGGGGCACGCGACCCAGGCCCAGATCGCCGGGTTCCTCGTCGCCTTGCGCGCCAAGGGGGAGACCGTCGACGAGATCGTCGGTTTTCGTGACGCCATCCTCGAGCATGCCGTCGCCCTCCCGGTCAACCCGATGGCGCTCGATATCGTCGGCACCGGCGGTGACCGTTTCGGCACCGTCAACATTTCGACGATGGCTTCGATCGTCTGTGCCGGCGCGGGCGTTCCGGTGATCAAGCACGGGAACAGGGCCGCGAGTTCGGCATCGGGCGCCTCGGACGTGCTCTCGGCGCTGGGCATCGACCTGACCCTCTCCGCCGAGAAGGTCGCCGAGATCCTCGAGGCGACCGGGATCACCTTCGCCTATGCGGCGGCATTCCACCCAGGATTCCGTCACGCCGGACCGGTCAGGGCCGAGCTGGGCATCCCGACGGTGTTCAACTACCTCGGCCCGCTCTGCAACCCGGCGCGTCCGGAAGCCTCCGCTGTCGGTGTCGCCGGACTCGACCGGGTACCGCTCATCGTCGGTGTCTTCCAGACCCGCGGAGCTGCCGCGCTCGTCTTCCGCGGGGACGACGGTCTCGATGAACTCACGACGACCGGTCACAGTCACGTCTGGGAGGTCTCCCGGGGACTCGTGACCGAGCATGACATCGACCCGCGCGAGCTCGGCATCCGCCGCGCCTCGATGAGCGAACTCCTCGGCGGCGATCCGGCGCACAACGCGGAGGTCGTGCACCAGACGCTCGCCGGACAGGCGGGCGCCGTGCGCGACATCGTGCTCCTCAACGCAGCGGCCGGTCTTGTCGCCTTCGATCTTGCGAAGAATCCGGTGTCCGCGCAGTCGAGCATCCTCGACCGATTCCGCGACAAGCTGGCCGTGGCAGCGGAATCCATCGATTCAGGGGCCGCTACGGCCAAACTCGCCGAATGGGTCGCGGCCAGCCGCGCCTAGCCAGCCTGCACGCACCGATTCGACGGAGATTCTGGTGGGAAAGCGCCTGAGACGCGCTCCCGCGTGTGTGGAACCCGGAATCTCCGTCGAATCGGTTGGTTGTGCGGCAGCGAGTTGTGCGGCTTAGAGCACGTCCTCGTCGACCCAGCCGAAGGTCTTCGTGACGGCCTTCTTCCAGTTGCGCAGCTGCCGGTCGCGCTCGGCGACCGTCATCTGCGGCGTCCAGCGACTGTCCTCCTGCCAGTTGGCGCGGAGCTCGTCGAGGTCGCTCCAGAAGCCGACCGCGAGGCCGGCCGCGTATGCGGCACCGAGCGCCGTGGTCTCCGCGACGACGGGCCGGACGACGGGCACACCGAGGATGTCGGCCTGGAACTGCATGAGCGTGTTGTTGGCGATCATGCCGCCGTCGACCTTGATCTCGGTGAGCGGGACCCCGGAGTCGGCGTTGACGGCGTCGATCACCTCCCGGGTCTGGAACGCGGTCGCCTCGAGGGCCGCCCTTGCGATGTGACCCTTGTTCACGAACCGGGTCAGCCCGACGAGGGCGCCCCGGGCGTCCGAACGCCAGTACGGCGCGAACAGCCCGGAGAATGCCGGCACGAAGTAGGCGCCGCCGTTGTCGTCGACGGACTTCGCGAGCGTCTCGACCTCTTCGGAGGAACTGATCATGCCGAGGTTGTCGCGCAGCCACTGCACGAGCGCGCCGGTGACGGCGATCGAGCCCTCGAGCGCGTAGTGCGTCTCGCCGTCGCCGAGCTTGTAGCCCACGGTCGTGAGGAGGCCGTTCTGGGAGTGCACGATCTCGGTGCCGGTGTTGAAGATCAGGAAGTTACCGGTGCCGTAGGTGTTCTTCGCCTCGCCCTGGTCGAACGCGGCCTGGCCGAACGTTGCGGCCTGCTGGTCGCCGAGGATGCCCGAAATCGGGGTCTCGCGCAGCAGGCTGTGTTCGCTCGCGATGCCGTAGACCTCGGAGGAGGAGCGGATCTCGGGCAGCATCGACCGGGGCACGTTGAAGGCGGCGAGGATGTCGTCGTCCCATTGCAGGGTTTCGAGGTCCATGAACATCGTGCGGCTCGCGTTGGTGACGTCGGTCGCGTGCACGCCGCCCTCGAGGCCGCCGGTGAGGTTCCAGAGCACCCAGGAGTCCGTCGTGCCGAACATCAGCTCGCCGGCATCCGCCTTGGCCCTGGCGCCTTCGACGTTCTCGAGGATCCAGACGATCTTCGTGCCCGAGAAGTACGTGGCGAGCGGCAGGCCGACCTGCTTCTTGAAGCGTTCGACGCCCCCGTCGGCGGCGAGGCGGTCGACGATGGGCTGGGTGCGGGTGTCCTGCCAGACGATCGCGTTGTAGACGGGGAGCCCGGTGGTGCGGTCCCAGACCACGGCGGTCTCGCGCTGGTTGGTGATGCCGACGGCGGCGATGTCGTGCCGGGTCAGGTTCGCCTTGGACAGCGCCTGCCCGATGACCTCACGGGTGTTGTTCCAGATCTCCATCGGGTCGTGCTCGACCCAGCCGGCCTGGGGGAAGATCTGCTCGTGCTCGAGTTGTCCGGTCGAGACGATCGAACCGGCCTTGTCGAAGATGATCGCCCGCGAACTCGTGGTGCCCTGGTCGATGGCGATGACGTATTGGGCCATGGAATACCTCCTTGTATTGTTCTGACACGTTGTGCTGAGACGTACTGACTACTGATGGACATGCAGAAGCCGACCGGTCGGTCCTGGTTGGGGAACCGGCCGGTCGGCAGGCGCACTAGGTGAGAATGGGCAGGAGAGCGTACGAGGCCCATCCGGCGAGGACGCCGCCGATGACGGGGCCGACGACCGGCACCCAGGAGTACGCCCAGTCGGACGAGCCCTTGCCCTTGATCGGCAGGATGAAGTGCGCGATGCGCGGTCCGAGGTCACGGGCCGGGTTGATCGCATACCCGGTCGGGCCACCGAGCGAGGTGCCGATCACGATGACAAGCAGAGCCACCGGCAGGGCGCCCAGGGCCGCGAGGCCGCCGGACGTGCCCTGGCGACCGCCGCCGAAGGCGATCACGACGAACACCAGCACGAAGGTGCCGATGATCTCGGTGACGAGGTTCCAGCCGTAGGAGCGGATGGCCGGACCGGTCGAGAAGACGCCGAGCTTGTTCGCCGGGTTCGGTTCCTGGTCGAAGTGCTGCTTGTAGGCGAGCCAGCAGAACACGGCCCCGATGATGGCGCCGAGGAACTGAGCCGCGATGTAGACGAGCACCGACAGGAAGTTCACCGGGACCCCGGAGCCGAACTCGGTCGCGCCCGATGCGACGAGGCCGAGGGTGACGGCGGGGTTCAGGTGCGCACCTGAGTTGTACGCCACGATGACGCCGGAGAAGACGGCGAAACCCCACCCGATGGTGACCATCAGGAAGCCGCCGCCGAGACCTTTGTTCTTGGCCAGGGCGACGTTGGCTACGACACCGGTACCGAGGAGGACGAGCATCGCGGTGCCCACGACCTCCGACAAAAATACGACTCCAATATTGTCCACGTTGACCTTCCTAGGTAGGGCTCGAGCGCTGAACAGTCTGGTCGCGGTGAGCGACTGGCAACACCATAGCGCGCTGGTATCCCGAGCGAAATGGGCAGGTCGAGGCGTGGTTCGTCCCTTACTTCCCCGGCTACCTGCGCGTAGGTTAAGGACAGCTCCGTATCGAATCGCACGATGCGACGCCGACCGATCGTCACCATCCGACCCGAAGGAAGAGTCATGAAAAAGCTCGTCAATGATCCCAAGAACGTTGTCGATGAGGCCGTGGCCGGCTTTGCAGCCGCGCACGGCGACATCGTGCGCGTATCCAGCGACCCTACTTTCATCGTCCGCGCCGATGCCCCGGTGTCGGGCAAGGTCGGCCTGGTCAGCGGAGGCGGAAGCGGCCATGAGCCGTTGCACGGCGGATTCGTCGGCGTCGGCATGCTCGACGCCGCCGTGCCAGGCGCGGTCTTCACCTCGCCGACCCCCGATCCCATCCTCGCGGCGACGCAGGCGGTCAACGGCGGCGCAGGGGTGCTGCACATCGTGAAGAACTACACCGGCGACGTCCTCAATTTCGAGACGGCTGCCGACCTGGCCCTCGCGGATGGGATCGAGGTCCGCACGGTCATCGTCAATGACGACGTCGCCGTGAAGGATTCGCTGTACACCGCCGGACGTCGCGGAGTCGCCGGAACGGTCCTCGTCGAGAAGATCGCCGGAGCTGCGGCCGAACGCGGCGATGACCTCGCCTCCGTTGCCGCCGTCGCGGAGAAGGTGATCGGGCAGGTGCGCACGATGGGTGTGGCGCTGACGCCGTGTGTCGTCCCGCACGCGGGAGAACCGAGCTTCACCCTCGCAGAGGACGAGATCGAAATCGGCATCGGCATCCACGGCGAGCCGGGCCGGGAGCGGATCAAGCTCGAACCCGCAGACGCCATCGTCGACCGTCTCCTCGGACCGATTCTGGAGGACATCCCGTTCGTGAGCGGGGATTCGGTGCTCCTCCTCGTCAACGGCATGGGCGGCACTCCCCAGATCGAGCTCTATATCGTCTTCCGGAGGGCCGCCGAGGTCCTTGCTGCCAAGGGGATCACTGTCACGCGGACGCTGGTCGGGAATTTCACCACCTCCCTCGAAATGCAGGGCATGTCCATCACGGTTCTCAAGCTCGATGACGAGCTCACCGCGCTCTGGGATGCGCCGGTGCAGACTGCGGCGCTACGGTGGGGACGGTAGAAGGAGATTCGATGAATCTGAGTGTCACCTGGGCTGAAGCCTGGATCCGGCAGTGTGTGGACGTTATCGCTGACCATCGTGTGGAGCTGATCACCCTCGACAGGGACATCGGCGACGGCGACCACGGCGAGAACATGGACCGTGGTTTCCAGGCGGTGCTGGGGAAACTCGACACGCTCCCGGCAGACGCCGTTCCCGGCGACGTCTTCAAACTCGTCGCGACGACACTCATTTCCACGGTGGGCGGCGCCGCGGGGCCGCTCTACGGAACGGCTTTCCTGAAGGCGGCCGTCGCCGTGGCGGGGAAGCCGGACCTGGACGGTGCCGCGGTCGTCGCACTCCTGACGGCGGCACGCGACGGAATCGTGCTCAGGGGCAAGGCGGAGAGCGGCGACAAGACCATGGTCGACGCCTGGACGCCCGCTGTGAACGCTGCAGCGGCCGCGGAACGCGCCGGAGCGACGCCCGTCGCCATCCTCGTCGAGGCCGCGGATGCTGCGGAGGCCGGCGCGGTTGCGACGGAGCCGCTCATCGCGCACAAGGGACGCGCGAGTTACCTCGGCGAACGCGCCATCGGGCATCGCGATCCGGGTGCCCAGTCCAGTGCCCTGCTTCTGCGTGCTGCCGCCGACACCGCCGAGCAGGTTGCGGATGAGTGATTCAGAACCCGCCGTCCCCGCCGTACTCGTCGGCCTTGTCTTCGTGTCGCACAGCTCGCTGATCGCGAGGGGCCTCGTCGATCTCGCCCGCCAGATGGCTCCGACCGTGCGGATGCTGCCGGCGGGCGGCACCGACGACGACCGGATCGGAACGAGCTTCGCCAAGGTGGCGGCGGGCATCGAGGCCGCAGAAGCAGGCAGGGGAGTCGTCGTGCTTTGCGACCTCGGCTCCGCAATCCTGACGGCGGAATCAGCGCTCGATTTCCTCGATGACGACACTCGATCCCGGGTCGTCATCGTCGACGCACCCCTTGTCGAGGGCGCCGTCGCCGCCGCCGTCGCCGCACAGATCGGTGGCGACCTGCCTGCCGTGGAGTCTGCGGCCCGGTCGGCTGGGGCAGCGTACTCGGGTGCGCCCTCGGCCCAGGCGCCGGTCCCGGCCGCAGATGCCGGGTCCGGTCAGTCGGGGACCGACACGACGGTGATGAGGACGGTGACCCTGATCAACGCTGACGGCCTGCACGCCCGGCCCGCCGCGGAGTTCGTGACCCTCGCCGCGACGCTCGGCGTTCCGGTCACGGTCAATGGCCGCGATGCCGCGAGCCTGCTGGCCATCATGGGCCTCGGGTTGACCCGGGGCGCACGGGTTGAACTCTCGGCAAGCGGTGCCGGCGCGGCCGCGGCGGTCGACGCCCTTGCCACACTCCTCGAATCGGGGTTCGGCGAGGCCTGAGAGTCCCGGGGGAGCCAGCGGCACGGCGGAAGATCGCGCCGGGAAATTTCGGCTCATACCGACCCGATTGGTTCTATGCTGGCCGCATGATCCAGGACACCACAGTGCCGTGCCCCGTGTGCGGCCATGCCATGAGTGAACACACGATCGTGCACGGCGTGCACGACACGATCCTGAACTGTCCGGTGCCCCATCCGGGCGCCTGGGACAGGGACGCATTCGAACCTGTGAACGAGTTCGGCATGGTCACCCACCAGCACCCTGCGGAGGACCCTCCCGTTCACGGCTGAATTCTCCTGCTCCGCACCTGCAACGGCTGGTCAGCGTACGAGTTCACCAAGAATTTCCCCGGATGCCCTATTGTCTGCAGTGCAGATCTCCTGCACAACGTCGTCCCACCTAATCCAGACGGTATCCATCGAATGAGCGCCACAGCCAAGCGTGTGATCGGGCTCGTCCTCGCGGGCGTGCTCGTCGTCGGCGTGGTCATCGTCGTGGTCGGCGGTCGCCTGTTCGGAGCACCGACAGGGACGGCTCCGGTGACCACGGACCTCGCTGTCGTCCACGGGGTCATCGGCTCGGAGAAGAAGCCGTTCTTCGACGACCCGGCCGTCCGGGCGGTCTTCGCCGAGAAGGGCCTCGACGTCGAGGTCGTGACGGCGGGATCACGCCAGATCGCCACATCCGTCGACCTCACCGGAGTCGATTTCGTGTTCCCGTCCTCCGCGCCCGCCGCCGAGAAGATCCGGCGCGAAGCCGGGGCGCGCAGCGTGTTCTCACCGTTCTACTCGCCGCTCGCCATCGCGACCTTCACGCCGATCGTGACCCTCCTGCAGTCCGCGGGGATCGCGAACCAGGACGCCGCGGGCACCTGGCACCTGAACGTCGCGGAATACCTCAAGGCCGTCGCCGCGGGAACCCGCTGGAATCAGCTCCCCGGTGCGGCGGCGAGCTACAACAGCTCCCGTTCGATCCTGATCTCCAGCACGGACATCCGCCAGTCGAACTCAGCGGCCATGTACCTTGCGATCGCGTCCTACGTCGCCAACGGGAACAGCGTCATCAGCTCCGCCGACGCGGAGGCCGCCGTCATCGACCCGATGGCCGCACTCTTCCTCGAGCAGGGCTTTTCGGCCTCCTCCTCCGAGGCACCATTCGAGGACTACCTCTCCCAGGGAATCGGCTCGAAACCGCTCGTGATGGTCTACGAGGCACAGTTCCTCGGCCGGCAGATGAGCGTCACCGGCCGCAGTGCCATCACCCCTGACATGGTCCTGATGTATCCGGACCCGACCGTGCTCTCCAAACACACGGTGGTCCCGCTGACCGAGCAGGGAACCCAGGTCGGCGAACTCCTCCAATCCGACCCCCGCCTCGCCCGGCTCGCGGCGCAGTACGGGTTCCGGCCTGCCGACCCGGCCGTGTTCACGGCAGCCCTCGCCGGCAACGGCCTCGCGGCGCCCGCAAGCCCCGTCAACGTCATCGACCCGCCGAGCTACGAGACGCTCGAGGCGATGATCACGACCATCAGCGGGCGGTACGACACCCCTCTTGCCTCACCAGACGCCAACGTCGACAAATGACCCGACGAACACCCGCCGAACGATCCCCGGAGACCAAGGAGCACCATGGCAGACTCATCCCTCGATCTGAGCACTCCCACACCGGGCGAGAGGCCGGCCGCCGCTGCAACGACAGCACCGCGCGTCGACACCGGACTTGTGCTCGTGCCGCCGAACGCTGTCCCGGACATCGGTGGCACCCAGGCCAGCGCGATGATGCCGATCGACGACGCCCGCACTGAGGAACTCGCCGGACGAGCCAGGGCCTTCGTCGCCGACCTCATCGACCGCGATCCCTCGGCCCCGGAATTCCAGAAGAAGATCTCGGACGTGGCCCAGATGGGCCGGGACGAGATCCGGGCCGCGTCCGAGGTCAGCAACCGGATGCTCCAGCGCCCGGTCGCAGCGCTTGCCGCCGCGCGCGGAAAAGGCGACGAGGCCGACGCGCAACGGCGCGTCGCCAGCACACTCGTCGAACTGCGCGGAACGATCGAAGACCTTGACCCGTCCAGGGCCGACGGCGGGGTCGCCCAGTTCCTCCTGAACCTGATCCCGTTCCGGGACAAGCTCCGCAGCTATTTCGCCCGGTACGCCTCCGCACAGAGCCAGCTCAACAAGATCATCCACTCGCTTCAGAACGGCCAGGACGCCCTTCTCAAGGACAATGCGGCGGTCGAGGGGGAAAAGGTGCGGCTCTGGGAGACGATGAATCGCCTGCAGGAGTACGCCCTCCTCACGAGCGCCCTCGACACCCAACTGGTGGAACAGATCGACACGGTCAGGACGACCGACCCGGCCAGGGCCGACGCGCTCACGAGCGATCTCCTCTTCACGATCCGACAGAAGCACCAGGACCTGCTCACCCAGCTCGCCGTGAGCGCCCAGGGCTACCTCGCCCTCGACGTCGTGCGGAAGAACAACGTCGAACTCATCAAGGGCGTCGAACGGGCAACGACGACGACCATATCCGCCCTGCGCACGGCCGTGATCGTGGCACAGGCACTGGCCAACCAGAAGCTCGTCCTCGACCAGATCACCGCCCTCAACACGACGACCTCGAACCTGATCGTCTCGACCTCGCAGATGCTCAAGACCCAGTCTGTCGCCATCAGCGAGCAGTCGGCATCCGCCACCATCAGCCTCGAATCGTTGGAAACGGCCTTCCAGAACATCTACGAGACTATGGACGCCCTGGACAGCTACAAGCTCAAGGCGGTCGCGACGATGGCCCAGACGGTCGACACCCTTCAGACCCGCCTGGCCGAGGCAACCGCATACCTCGAGCGAGCCCGGCCGGAAGCTCGCTGAGCATGCTTCGCCTCCTGAGGAGCTTCGGCGTGGTCGCGGTCGCGGCGCTGCTGCTGGCGGGCTGCACCGTTGCGCAGCCGAACGAGCAGGACGGCCTGCCCAACGACGCCACGACTCTTCGGGTCCTTGCGGGCAGCGAGGTCAAGGACATGGCTCCGATCCTGGAGTCCGCGGCCGCGGACAAGGGAATCCGGGTGGTCTTCGACTACACCGGCACCCTCGCCGGCACGGAACTCGTCGCATCCGGTCGTGCCGTCGGTCGCTACGACGCGACGTGGTTCCCGAACAACCGCTACCTGTCGCTGCTTCCCGGGGCGGCCAAGGCCGTCTCCTCGAGCGTCAAGATCATGAGCTCCCCGGTCGTCCTCGGGCTTCGGCCCGCAGTGGCGGCGCGGCTCGGCTGGGACTCCGCCCCGCCGACCTGGGCGGACCTCGCCACCGCCGCTGCCGACGGTGAATTCACCTACGGCATGACCAATCCCGCGGCCTCGAACTCCGGGTTCAGCGCCCTCGTGGCGGTCGCGACGGCACTGTCCGGAACGGGAACCGCGCTCACCGATGCGGACGTCACTGCGGTCGGTCCTGAGCTGACCCGGTTCTTCTCCGGGCAGAAACTGACCGCCGGGTCCTCCGGCTTCCTTGCTGACAAATTCGTCGCAGACCCCACCCTCGTCGACGGCGTCATCAACTACGAGTCCGTACTCCTCGGTCTCGCCGGCAAGGGTGCACCGCTCACGATCGTCCGGCCGACCGACGGAGTCGTCACGAGCGACTATCCGCTCACCCTGCTGGCCTCGGCCGACACGGGCAAGCGTCCACTCTTCGACACCCTGACGGCCTGGCTCACCACTGACGCCGTACAGAAGCGAATCGTGTCGGAGACCCACCGTCGGCCAGGCGTTCCCGGGATCGACACCGGGTCGGCCTTCCCGGCCGGCATCCTCTTCGAGACGCCGTTCCCGAACACGCTGGACGTCGCCAACACCCTGATCGCGACCTACCTCGACACGGTGCGGGCTCCCGCGCAGACGCTCTTCGTGCTCGATACCTCCGGGTCGATGGCGGGGGAGCGGCTCACCGCGCTCCAACAGGCGCTCAAGAACCTCGCCGGGGCAGATTCCTCGACGACGGGCGGTTTTGCCGCGTTCCGCAACCGTGAGCGCGTGACCCTGATCCCGTTCAGCACCGCCCCGGATACCCCGACGATCGTCGACGTGCCTGCGGCGGACAAGACCGAGGCCCTGCAACGGATTCGCGATGTCGCGGATGGACTCTCCGCAGACGGCGGCACGGCGATCTATGCCTCGCTGGAGCGGGCGTATGCCCTCGCGCGGCAGCAGAAGGCCGAGCGGCCGGATACCTTCGTCTCGATCGTGCTCATGACCGATGGTGAGAACACCGACGGTGCAACGGCGAAGGACTTCGCGGACTACTACGCGGCCCAGGGTGCGGATACCCGGTCCATCGCGACCTACGTCGTTCTCTTCGGCAATGGCAACGTCGATGAGCTCACGAGCGTGGCGAAGCTCACGGGCGGGCAGGCCTTCGACGCCCTGAACGGCGACCTGTCGAGCGCGTTCCAGGACATTCGTGGGTACCAGTAGCGTGTCGCGGTGGCTCGCCTCCACGAAGAACATCGTGGGTTCGGTACTCGGCATCGCGACCCTCGGCGCGCACGTCGCCGTCGGCCTCGGTCCGCTGTGGCCCGTTGTCGTCGTCGCGATGTACGCGGTCGGCGCGCTCGTCGCACCGCGAGACAGGGTGGACCTGCGGCCGGGACCACTGCATGGAGACGGGGGAGTGGCGTCAGCCGCGGACCTTGCTGCCCAGCTGGCCGTGCTGAGGAGATCGATGACGGCGGAGAACCGCCGCCTGCCGGACGAAGCGACCTCGAGGCTCGCCCGAATCCTGGATGCCCTCGATCAGGTCATCGCCCGCTGGACGGACCTGACCGAAGCGGCCGATCAGGCTCACACGGTAGAGCAGATGATCCTCGACTACCTGCCCACGTCGATCCAGCGGTTCCTGAACCTGCCGCGGAGCTTTGCGATCGCAAGCCGGGTCGAAGGGAAGAAGACGGCTGAGGACGAACTGATCGAGCAGTTGGACATCCTCGAGACGGAGAGCGATCGCATCCGCACCGCACTCTACGCGAAAGACCTCGCGGCGCTCGAAGACCAGAGTCGTTTCCTGCGTGAGAAATTCGGCCGATCCGAACTGGACCTCTGATTCAGGCGAGCCCGGGCAGGGGGACCGGCGGCGCCGGTGCGACGGGGGCCGCTGGGCGATAGGTCGCGATGATGACACCCGTGCTCGTCGTCGTGCTGTCGACGAGGTCGAGGGATGCCGAGGGGCCACCGTCCGGGAAGAGGCGTCGACCGGTGCCGAGCACCAGGGGGTGGATCAGGAGCGTGTACTGGTCGATCAGGCCCCAGCGCATCAGTGCACGCACGAGCTCGCCGCTGCCGAGGATCACGATGTCCTTGCCGGGCTGCTGGCGCAGTTCCGCGACGGTCGTCGTCGCCTCACCGCTCAGGAGGATCGAGTTGTTCCAGGCCAGGGGGCCGGGGAGGGTCATCGACGTCACGTACTTCGGGATGTTGTTGATCACCTCGGTATACGGGTTCTCCAGGGTCATCGCCGGCCAGATCGAAGCGAAATCCGCGTACGTCTTGCGTCCGAAGAGCAGGGCGCCGGCATCGCCGATTCCCGCGGCCATGACGCTGCCCATCACCGAGTCGGCATAGGGCTGGGCCCAGCCGCCGAGGTCGAAGCCGTCCCGGCGATCCTCGTTCGCCCGGCCGGGCGCCTGCATCACGCCATCGAGGGTCACGCTGTTGGTGACCACGATTCTGCTCATCGAAATCCTTTCCTCCGTCTGCAAACTTACTGCCCGATGCCGAATCTCCTAATTCGGGGGACAACAGATGACGCCTGCTCCAGACAGCCTTTCACCTTCTTGACAAAAAATATTGTCGGTGGAAGGCTGGTTGCATGCTCGAAGTCGCCGTCATCGACACCGCCGGAGCGGCGGCAGCGTCGCTCGAGCCCACACGGAGCCGGCTGCTCGCCGAGCTCGGCGAACCGGGTTCGGCCACGACCCTGGCGGCCAGGCTCGGCCTGCCGCGCCAGAAGGTCAACTATCACTTGCGCGAACTGGAACGCCACGGTCTCATCGAACTCATCGCCGAGCGTCGCAAGGGGAACATGACCGAGCGGGTGATGCGGGCGACGGCACAGTCATTCGTGATCTCGCCAACGGCGCTCGGGGGAGTGGCTCCCGATCCGCGGCGTGGCGTGAATGAATTCTCGGCGCGCTGGATGCTCGCGGTTGCCGCCCGGCTCGTCCAGGAGGTCGGAATCCTGCTCGACCGCGCGGGGCGCGCACACCGCCCGCTTGCCACATTCACAATCGACAGCGAGCTGCGCTTCGCTTCGGCGGCCGATCGTGCCGATTTCAGCGCGGAACTCGCTCTCACGGTCGCCACCCTCGTCACGCGCTACGACGCGCCGCAGTCCCCGGGCGGTCGCGCCCACCGGCTCGTCCTCGCGCTGCACCCGAGCATCACCCGACCTCCGGAAGAACCCGGTAACCCAGCAGACAAGGAGAACTGACATGAGCAAGGACTTCGAGATCGTCGTCGAGGGGGAGTTCCCCGGCGATCCTGAACAGATGTGGGACGCCATCACCCAGAACACGGCGGCGTGGCTGTTCCCGACGGACGACATGCCCGGGGTTGACCTGGTCTCGGAGCGCCCGACCCATCACGTGAATCGGATGGAGGGACCCGACGGCTGGTTCAACCAGCTCGAACAGGTCATCGAACCGCGTCCGGGTGGGCATTCGTTCCTCCGCTGGGTGCACAGCGGCGTCATCCAGGACGACTGGGACAACCAGTACGACAGCGCGAGCAAGCACACCCTGTTCTACCTGCACACCCTGTCCGAGTACCTCGAGCACTTCGCCGGCCGCAGTGCCGTCTACGCCGATGTCCAGGGACCGGAGGCCTCTTGCGGTCCCGAGGGATTCGAGACGCTCCGGAGCGCACTGGGTTTGACTCCCACGTCGGCCGTGGGGGAGACCGTCACCGTCGCCCTGCCCGGAGTCCCGGCGGGAACGGCAAGCGTCGACTGGAACGCAGAGCACTTCATCGGCCTCCGCACGGCCGACGGTCTCTACCGATTCTTCGGTCGGAACGCCTTCGGTGCTGTCGTCGGGCTGACCGTGCACCGGTTCGGCGACATCGGGAGCGCGGGACTTCCCGAGGACTGGAAGACCTGGCTCGACGCCCTGTATGGCTGACGCCGGTCGGGAAGCAACGTCCGGGGACGTCGGACCTCTGGAAACCGTGTGCCTCGCGCGCTACCGTGGCAGCATGAGCGCAATGGATCTGGCCACCCTCCGCCGCCTGGCCGCGGAGGGCAACGAAGAGGCCGCGAACCGGCTCGCCGAACTCGCGGCGACTCGCGGCGACCTGGCCGAACTGCGCGAGCTAGTGGATTCCGGCAACGAACTCGCCGGCGAGAAGCTCGCGCAGCTCGCGGGGGAGCGCGGCGACATCGACGAGTTGCGCCGTCTGGTCGGCGCGGGAAACGAACTGGCGGCAGACAAGCTGGCCCAGTTCGCCGCGGCGCGGGAGGACATCGACGAACTCAGCCGTCTCGCCGACGAGGGCAACGAGGTTGCTGCGACACTCCTGACCCAGCTCATCCGTGGAACCGGGTAGGGGAGCCAACCATGGCAGTGACGGGTATCGGCGGGCTCTTCTTCCGCAGCAATGATCCGGACACCCGGGCGGCCTGGTACCGGGAGCACCTCGGTATCGAAGCGGGCCAGGCCGGCGTCTGGCAGCAGCAGGCAGGCCCGACCGTGTTCGCGCCGTTCCCCTCCGAAAGCGACTATTTCTCAGAGAAGCACTCGTTCATGCTCAACCTCCGTGTGACGGACCTCGACGCGCTCACCGCACGGCTCACGGCGGCGGGAGTCCACGTCGAGCGTCGCCCAGAGTGGGATACGACCGACTACGGCCGCTTCGCCCGCATCCACGATCCCGAGGGGCTTCCGATCGAGCTCTGGGAGCCTCCGGCCTGAACGGGCCGGATCGCATCAGCCTACCCATTCGCCCTGCCAACTGACATAATGTGCATTATCGGTCATTAACTAAGACCAATTGCATCTGATGCGATAACCCGTCTTCCGGTGCTATAGCGGCTAATTGCAGCCAATTCGCTAGCCCCTGGAGATTATTTTCGGTTCGCTCGATCTGACGAAACATACTCAAGCCCATTGATTTATTGGGTTGCGAGCCTTATCGTTCATCTAACGAATGATTCCACCATCTGATCGTGGAGGCTTGAAATGGCTGGACGTCGATCCGAGGCCGGCTTCGCTCCTGAGATTCTTCGGTCGAGCAGTTCCATTCTTTTGCGCCCCGACGAGCAAACGTTTGCGGCAATGTTGACGGGCTGGGCGGACCAGCAGACGGCTCGTGGGCTGGTCCAAACGACGATTCAGCCGCGGTTGGACCTCGTTCGCCATTTCCAGGCATTTGTAAACGACTACCCGTGGAAGTGGACGGCTGGGGATCTCGAGGACTTCATGACCGAGCAAGGCGGTCGCAAGATCGCGGCAAGTACGGCGCGGACCTATCAGTCGTCAATCCGCCTCTTTCTCGACTTTGTTTGCGATCCGCGGTACGAATGGACATCGGTCTGTGAACGTCTCTTTGGCGATCATCCTGTTCAGATCTGCTTCGACTGGAACACGAGGATTCATACCCAGGACTATGAGGGTCGCCCACAGCGCAGGTCTCTTACCCGAATCGAGCTACAGAAGTTGTTCGACCATGCGGACGATGAGGTCATCCGGCTGCGTAAGTCCAATAACAAGGGGTGGCTTCCCGCACAGCGCGATGCCACTGCGTTCAAGGTCGCTTATGCCTTTGGGCTTAGGCGCCGAGAGTTCCAAATGCTTGATCTTGAAGATTTCGGGTCCAATCCGCATGCGCCAGAATTCCGCGACAAGGGAGTTCTGTACGTGAGATGGGGAAAGGCGATCAAGGGCGGCGCACCGCGCAGGAGGTCCGTTCTGACTATCTTCCCGTGGTCCGTCGATGTTCTGGATGAATGGGTAGCGGACTATCGCCGTCAGTTCGCCACAGCTGCCCGTGGATCCGCCCTCTGGCCGAGCGAACGTGTTGGCAGGGTTGGTCCCGAAGCTTTGGGGCGCCGGTTCGCAGGCTGGCGAGATGAGGTTGGGCTCCCGACTGAGATCGGGCCCCACTGCCTGCGGCACTCTTACGTCACCCACCTCATCGAAGACGGCTACGACCCACGATTCGTCCAGGAGCAGGTCGGACACTCCCACGCATCGAGCACCTCCATCTATACCTCGGTGTCGTCTGACTTCCGGACGCGAACTCTCCGAAACGTCCTCGACGCCGGCATGGCCGAAGCGCTCACTCAGAAAGAAGCCATCTCATGACCACTAGACGGAAGCTCGACTACAACTGGAACCTGAGAGGGCTGATGGCAGCCCACAACCTCTGGAAGACGACCGACTTAGCTCCCCTGCTCCGTGACCGAGGAATCAACCTCTCTGCGGCACAGGTCTATAGGCTGGTTGCGGAAAAGCCAGAGCGACTCTCGCTTCGCACCCTCGTTGCCCTCTGCGACATCTTCGATTGCTCGCCAAACGAACTGGTTGAGCCATTCGTTCAGACTGCCGAGCATCGAAAGGCCGTCAACTCGGCCGAAGTGATAGACATCAGCACTGAGAAGCGGCCGGTCAGAGCTCAGATCGTTCCCGATAAATGAGCCGGCCCAAAAAGCCGGAGGATCCAGAGAGCTTCGATCCGTGTGCTCGTTGCGACATGGCTTACGTCCCTGCAGCTCGCTGGCCAGAAGGGCTCATCTGCGGATACTGCTACATGGCTGCGAAGCGGACGCACGGAGCCTGCGCAGCCTGTGGCCACGTTGGAGTGCTCCCCGGAATCAGCTCAGTGGGCAACACCTGCCGATCCTGCAGCGGAATTTCCCTCAATGTCGACTGCGTTGAATGTGGTCAGGAGTCTGAACTCTATCGGGGCAACCGCTGCTTGCGGTGCGTTCTCAAATCAGAAGCTGCCGCAGTCCTTTCAAACTCAACTGGCGTCCTCAGGCCACAGCTCCAGCCGATCCTCGACGCCCTGGGGTCAATGGAGCGACCGAATAGCGGTCTCACTTGGCTCAAACTCCCCCGCGTGAACGAGCT
Organism: Cryobacterium sp. RTC2.1; assembly: GCF_035018685.1. Classification (NCBI taxonomy): domain Bacteria; kingdom Bacillati; phylum Actinomycetota; class Actinomycetes; order Micrococcales; family Microbacteriaceae; genus Cryobacterium; species Cryobacterium sp. RTC2.1. The sequence continues at coordinate 15,790 of NZ_JASJXJ010000003.1, read as the reverse complement.
GCTGAGATCTCTCGGTAGCGGCGATGTCGAGCTCACCCACGAGGCTTTCGACGACCTTCCTCGGTCGAGGACCGTCGACTACATCAGGGAGTTGCTGATCACGCACGGCACGCTGCCGCCGCGCGACCGCTATCTTGAGGAGTTCCGTATCTGGTCGGAAGCGAAGATTCAAACACTGGTTGACGCGGAGCACAGCTCGATAATGCGACGCTTTCTTCGTTGGCACCAAAACAAACGGCTTCTCGAAAAGTTCCGGACGGCCGGCGCGGTCGACGTCGGCCTTTTCCTAAGCGTGAAGCAGACCACAACGGTCGCGGTCGAGCTGCTCAATTGGCTGTCGGATTCGGACACCCGGCTTGGCAACATGGGCCAGGCCCACCTCGACCGATGGCTAAGCAGTGGCCCGTCGACCAGGCAACACGCCCATATGTTCCTCTACTGGGCCATGGAACATCGGTTAGTCCGCAGACTCGAGTTGCCTAAACGCAATCTTGCTAATCGGGGAGGATATGGTCACGCGGAACGGATAGCAGGGATCCGCCGGGTCATCACAGATGATGAGCTGTTGCCCAACCTTCGAATTATTGGAGGCCTCGTTTTGATATTCGGCCAACCCTTAAATCGCATCATGGCCATGCAATTGGACCAGGTTCGAGAGATCGCCGATGGCATTCAACTCCGCATCGTGGACGACTGGATTTCTATCCCAGCGCCCTTTGACGCGATGATGCGCGCTTGGGTCGCGAATCGGACGAACCTACAGACAGCCGCTCACAAGAACTCTCCATGGCTCTTCCCCGGGACGTTCCCCGGGAGGCACCTCGCGCCGGCCTACACCAGCATCGCGCTGGCACGCGAAGGTATTCCGACATCCCTGGGTAGGACAGCTGCTTGGCGAGACATGGTCCTTTTGGGTGCGCCAACAATTCTGGCAGCGCAGCTTGGCATGTCCGAGGACATCGTTCAGAGACACGCCCTGCTCGCCGGAGCAACCTTCGCTCGCTACGCGGGACTAGCCATGGGTCCTGGCTTCTCGGAGCCTTAGCCAGGAGCGGATCAGCAACACGACATGGTTGCACACGCATCGTTGCCGGTAACCGGATGCCTGTAATCTGAGCCGTGTCGTCGTTGTTTTGTCGTCGTTGTTTTGTCGGCGTTATCGCGTCGGATTCTGTCTGACGGCCAGCGGAGCCGGGCGGCCCGGTCAGGCGCCGACGTACGCAGCGAGGAACTGGCCGGTGAGGGTGGACCGGGCGGCGACGAGATCGGCGGGCGTTCCTTCGAAGACGATCCGTCCGCCGTCGTGGCCCGCACCGGGGCCGAGGTCGATGATCCAGTCGGCGTGTGCCATGACCGCCTGGTGGTGTTCGACGACGATCACGGACTTGCCGGAGTCGACCAGCCTGTCGAGCAGGCCGAGAAGCTGCTCGACGTCGGCGAGGTGGAGGCCGGTGGTCGGTTCGTCCAGGACGTAGATGTCGCCTTTCTCTGCCATCTGGCTCGCGAGCTTGAGCCGCTGTCGTTCGCCCCCGGACAGGGTCGTCAGCGGCTGTCCCAGGCCGAGATAGCCGAGTCCGACATCGGCCAGCCGGACGAGGATCGCGTGAGCGGCGGGCGTGCGCGCCTCCCCCGAACCGAAGAAACTTTCGGCCTCGGTGACCGACATGGCAAGGACCTCGCTGATGTCGCGCCCGCCGAGGTGGTAGTCGAGCACGGATGCCTCGAACCGCTTGCCCTCGCAGACCTCGCAGGTCGTCGCGACGGTGGCCATCACGCCGAGGTCGGTGTAGATGACGCCTGCCCCGTTGCAATTGGCGCAGGCGCCCTCGGAGTTGGAACTGAACAGCGCAGGCTTGACCCCGTTGGCTTTGGCGAAGGCCTTGCGGATCGGCTCGAGCATTCCGGTGTACGTCGCCGGGTTGCTGCGTCGGGAACCCCGGATGCCACCCTGGTCGATCGACACCACATCCGCGCCTGCCGGGATGGAACCGTGCACGAGCGAACTCTTTCCCGACCCGGCCACCCCGGTCAGCACGACGAGCACGCCGAGCGGGATGTCGACGTCGACGCCCTGCAGGTTGTTCCTCGTTGCGCCGCGGATCTCGAGCGCCCCCCTGGGCGTGCGCACGGTGTTCTTGAGGGCGGAGCGGTCGTCGAAATGACGACCGGTCAGGGTGCCGCTGGATCGGAGTTCCTCGACGGTGCCCTCGAAGCAGACCGTGCCGCCGGCCGTTCCCGCGCCAGGGCCGAGGTCGACGACGTGGTCGGCGATCACGATCGTCTCCGGCTTGTGCTCGACGACGAGCACCGTGTTTCCCTTGTCCCGCAGCTGCAGCAGCAACGTGTTCATCCGTTCGATGTCATGGGGGTGCAGCCCGATGGTGGGTTCGTCGAAGACGTAGGTCACGTCGGTCAGCGAGGATCCCAGGTGCCGGATCATCTTGGTGCGCTGGGCTTCACCGCCGGAGAGGGTGCCGGCCGGCCGGTCAAGGGAGAGATAGCCCAGTCCGATCTCGACGAAGGAATCGAGGAGCTGGCGCAGCGCGGTCAGGAGCGGCAACACGGAGGGTTCGTCGAGAGCGCGAACCCACCCGGCCAGGTCGCTGATCTGCAGGGAGCAGGCATCCGCGATACTGATGCCTGCGACCTTCGAGGACCGCGCGGCCGCACTGAGGCGGGTCCCCCGGCACTCCGGGCAGGTCGTGAACGTGACCGCGCGGTCCACGAACACGCGGATGTGCGGCTGCATCGCCTCGCGGTCTTTGGAGAGGAAGGCCTTCTGGACCTTGGGGACCAGACCCTCGTAGGTCATGTTGATGTCCCCCACCTTCACCTTGGTCGGTTCCCGGTACAGGAAGTCCTCGAGCTCCTGCGCGCTGTAGTCGCGGATCGGCTTGTCCGCGTCGAGGAAGCCCGACCCCGTGAAGATCCGCACGCCCCAGCCGTCCGGGGTGTAGCCGGGAATCGTGAGCGCACCCTCGTTGAGCGATTTGGCGGAATCATAGAGCTGGGTGAGGTCGATGTCGTTGACCGTGCCCATGCCCTCGCACCGGGGGCACATGCCGCCGGTGATCGTGAAACTGCGTCGTTCCTTCACGGTCTTGCCCGCCCGTTCGAGCGTGACCGCTCCCGCTCCGCTGATCGAGGCGACGTTGAAGGAGTACGCCTGCGGCGAGCCGATATGCGGCTGCCCCAGCCGGCTGAAGAGGATGCGCAGCAGCGCGTTCGCGTCGGTCGCGGTTCCGACCGTTGACCGGGAATTGGCGCCCATGCGCTCCTGGTCGACGATGATCGCGGTCGTGAGCCCCTCGAGCACGTCCACATCCGGCCGCGCGAGGGTCGGCATGAAGCCCTGCAGGAAGGCGCTGTACGTCTCGTTGATCATCCGCTGGGACTCTGCGGCGATCGTACTGAACACGAGGGAACTCTTTCCCGAACCGGAGACGCCGGTGAACACCGTCAGGCGACGTTTCGGGATGTCGATGGTGACGTTCTTGAGGTTGTTCTCCCTCGCGCCCTGAACCCGAATCAGATCGTGGATGTCGGCGGCGTGCGGAGGAAGACTCATCATGGCTCCATTCAACCAGCATCGCGCAATGCGCGAGCGGGGTGAACTCCCCCGGCGACCATTGCGCGCCAGGGGCCGTCCTCGCTACAGTCTGGGTGACCGAACCAGACGCCCAGGCGTCCCCAGTGGTATTTCGAGTCCGAGGAGCGCAGTCATGTCTCATCCCGTCACCGAATTCGATCTCACGGTGGACACGAGCCGCCTGAGCAAGCCCGAACTGACCACGATGCGAACCGCCATGGCCGTCGGCGGGGTCGTCGCCATCGTGCTCGGCGTGATGATCCTGGTCTGGCCGGGAGCGACGCTCACCATCGTGGCCGTCCTCTTCGGCCTCTACTTCCTGATCGGCGGAATCGTCCGGATCGTGCGCGGCATCGTCATGGCCGGCGGCGGCGCAGGCGTCCGGGTGCTGAACATCCTGCTCGGTGTGCTGCTGCTCGTCGCCGGTGTCATCGCGATCCGCAATCCGATCGGGACGATCGCCGTGCTCGGCATGGTCATCGGGATCTCGTGGCTGATCGAGGGTGTTGCGGCGCTCGTCGAAACGGCCTCGGACTCGAGCAGGTGGTTCGGCATCCTCTTCGCTGTGATCAGCATCGTGGCCGGAATCGTGGTGCTGCTCTCCCCCGTGAACTCGCTCGGCGTGCTCGTCATCGTCGGCGGGGTGTTCCTGATCGTGTCCGGCCTGGTCCAGCTGGTTGTGTCGTTCACGCTCGGACGCGGCGCGCGCACCAGCGTCACAGACTGACCTCGCTAGTCGGTGACCATGTCGGTGGTGTCGCCGACGTACCGGGTGTTGCCCGCGGGAACCGGCTCGACGGCGGCCAGGGCCACCTCTGCGGCGAATTCGCTCACGTTGTACAGGCGACCTGCGGCGACCTTGCGGGCGCTCATCGTTCCGGGGCTCGAACGCTCGAGGAGCGTCGCGGTGACGGTGCCCTCGATAATGTCTCCGGAGACCACGACGAAACCGATGCCTTCGGAGTCGAGTTCGGGGATGAGCGCGCGCAGCGCGTCCTCACCCGCACGCTTGCTCCGCGCGACCGGTACGTACTCCGGCATGGTCGGGGCTGTCTCGAAGAAGTGCGCCTGGTGGCTCGTGACGAACACGACCCTGGCGCCGGCGCCCAGCAGGGGGCGAGCGGCCGCGAGCAGGTTGAGCTGGGCATCCCGGTTGAGCTTCATCGCGTAGTCGGGGGCCATCCCGGTTTCCATGCCGCCTGAGGCATTCATCACGAGGATGTCGAGTCCGCCGTATTCCGCGCGGATCGTTTCGATCATGGCTGCGACCGAGGCCTCATCGGTGAGGTCGGCGCCCGCGGTGATGGCCGTTCCGCCGGCCGCGCGGATGGCGTCGGCGACTTTGATCGCCCGCGCCTCCTTGTTGCGGAAGTTGATGACGACGCTCGCTCCGGCCTCCGCGAAGATTCCGACGGTCGCGGCTCCCACGCCCCGGGAAGAGCCGGTGACGAGGACACGCTGTCCGTTCAGTGAACCTGCGGCAAGTGGGTTGGTCACACGAACTCCTCAAATAACGAACTGGGTCTAGCAGAAGACCTTACCAAGAACCCCGACCCCGCCCTTGTCGGCACACCTGCTAGTTTGAGAAGGGGAACACAATGGGGAGGGTCACTATGGACGTATTCGCTGCGAATTACGCGTGGGTTGTCTGGCTGGTGCTCATATTGATCTTCATCACGATCGAGATGGTCACTCTTGACCTCACGTTCCTGATGATTTCCCTTGGCAGTCTCGGCGGCCTGATTTCCGGCCTGTTCGGTGTGCCGTGGTGGGGCCAGCTCGTGATCGCGGCGCTCCTGTCCATGGTGCTGCTGCTCGGCATCCGCCCGCCCCTGCTCCGGGTGCTCAAACGAGGTGGCGACCCGACCCTCAGCAACGTCGACGCCCTCCTCGGCCAGGACGGTCACATCGTGAGCTCGACCGGCGCCCTCGCCCAGGTGCGCCTCGCGAACGGTGAGACCTGGACCGCGCGCTTCTCCCCCCTCGTCGAGCCGGCCGTTTTTACGCCGGGCGAACGCGTCATCGTCATCGCCATCGACGGGGCGACCGCAGTGGTCATCCCCGCAGAAAGGAACATTTCATGAATGATCCGACCCAGGTCGTCGTGCAGGTGATCGTTGTGGCCTTCGTCGCGGCGCTGGTCATCTTCGTGATCGTCACCCTCGCGAAATCCATCCGCATCATCCCCCAGGCCAGGGCCGGGGTCGTGGAAAGGCTGGGCAGGTACCACAAGACGCTCATGCCCGGCCTCAACATCCTGATCCCGTTCGTCGACAGGCTGCGTCCCCTCATCGACCTGCGCGAGCAGGTCGTGTCCTTCCCGCCCCAGCCGGTGATCACCGAGGACAACCTCGTCGTGTCGATCGACACGGTCGTGTACTTCCAGGTGACGGATGCCCGGGCAGCGACCTATGAGATCGCCAACTACCTGGGCGCGGTCGAACTGCTCACGACGACGACCCTCCGTAACGTCGTCGGCGGGCTGAACCTCGAGGAAGCGCTTACGAGCCGTGACAACATCAACGGCCAGCTCCGCATCGTTCTCGACGAAGCAACGGGCAAGTGGGGCATCCGGGTCGGCAGAGTCGAGCTCAAGGCCATTGATCCGCCGCACTCCATCCAGGACTCGATGGAGAAGCAGATGCGCGCCGAGCGTGACCGTCGCGCGCTGATCCTGACCGCAGAGGGCACCAAGCAGTCCGCCATCCTCACGGCGGAGGGCGCCCGACAGGCGGCCATCCTCTCCGCGGAGGGCGACGCGAAGGCGGCTGTGCTGCGGGCCCAGGGTGAGGCCGAGGCCATCACGACCGTGTTCCGGGCGATCCACGAAGGCGACCCCGACCCGAAACTCCTCGCCTACCAGTACCTGATGACCCTGCCGAAGCTCGCAGAGGGCAGTGCGAACAAGCTGTGGATCGTGCCGAGCGAACTCACCGAGGCGATGAAGGGCATCGGCCGCGCTTTCGGAGAGCGGCCCGTCGCCGGTTCCTCCACCTCCCCGGCCGCCGCTCCCCCGGCTGCCGCGTCCGCCGGGCCGTCCGTGGAGATTCCCGCCGACGCGCCGGCCGGCTCACACGCCGCAGAGGGGTAGCCCCGTGGTTTCGGGCGGCCCCCCTGCATTCCTGGCCGGGTCGCCCCCGCGCATTTTCGCGCACCGCGGCCTCGCACTGAACGCCCCCGAGAACACGGTCCTCGCCTTCCGGCACGCGCTCGAGCACGGCGCGACCCACCTGGAGACCGACGTGCACGCCTCCCGTGACGGGGTCGCCGTGCTCAGTCATGACGCGAGTCTGGCACTGCCCGAGTTGGACATCCCGCTCGAGGAGCTGCGTATCGCCGAACTGCAGCGGATCGACCTCGGCTACGGCCAGTCCTTCTCCTCACTGACGGAAGCCCTCGAGGCCTTCCCGGAGGCGCTGTTCAACCTCGACGTGAAATCCGAGGGCGCCATTGCCGCGACGGCGGCCGCCGTTCTTGCGGCGGGAGCGACCGGGCGGGTCCTGGTGACCTCGTTCTCCGAGGAACGACGCAGGAAGACGCTCCGGCTCCTTCCCGGAGTCGCGTCGAGCGCGTCCGCGCCGGTTGTGGCTCAGTCCGTTGTCGCCGCGCGGCTCGGGAACAGGGCGCTGCTGCGACGCGTTCTCAACGGATGCGTTGCGGTCCAGGTTCCGGAGTCGGCATCAGTGCTGCGAGTGGTGACACCCCACTTCGTAAGGGCCATCCACTCGGCGGGCGTCGAGGTTCACGTCTGGACGGTCAACGACCCCGCCGCCATGGAACGACTGCTGGACACCGGTGTCGACGGCCTTGTCACCGACCGACCAGACCTCGCCGCCGCGCTCGTGGACCGCAGATCCGACCGTGGAACCGACCGCGGAACAGCCCGCGACACGCCCGGCATGCCATAAATCCCACTTCCGAAACTGAGAGTTATCACCGAGTAGGGGCATAACGGAAAGATAACGCCCAGCTTGACGGTTTATAACTGAGAGTTGCATCGCGAGAGGAGACCACACAATGGCGGATCGCAGTTTGCGTGGCATGAGGTTGGGCGCACAAAGCCTTCAAAGCGAAGAGGGCGTAACCTTTTCACCACGAGTTAGTCACACATACCTGTGTGCAACGTGCTCACGAGAGACGGTGATGATCTTTTCGGCGGAGGCGGAAGCCCCCGACGAGTGGGAATGCCGGTTCTGTTCCCAGACGGCCACCCGGCTCGTCGATTCCAAGCCCGTCATCGTCGATCACTCGGCCGAGAAGGTACCGCGCACACACTGGGACATGCTCCTGGAACGTCGCACCCGTCCCGAGCTCGAGGAACTGTTGCAGGAGCGCCTCGCGTTCCTCCGCGCACGTCGCGGCCAGCAGAAGATCGGCGCCTGACACCGAGCAGACACTACGCACGCACCCGATTCCGTCGGGTGCGTTCTGCGTTAACCGGCCGGATCGATGCCACCTCTGCACGCCGGCGCGCATCGCTCCGGGCGGACGGCGCGAAGAACAGGCAGAAGACGAGCCCCGCGAGTCCGAGCCCGGAGACAAGCCACTCGATGCCCCGACCGGCAACCATCGCGGGGGTCAGCGTCGTGCTGAGCGGAACGGTCTGCACCATGGCCCCTGGCACCCACGTCGGCAGGCTGTCCATCGTGTGGCCGTCGGGCGCGATGATGGCGCTCGACCCGACCGTCGAAATATTGACGACGGTCCGCCCGGCCTCGATTGCGCGCAGACGGGCGATCGCGAGCTGCTGGACGCTCTCGTCCGTGTGCCCGAAGTCGGCGTTGTTGGTCTGCGCCAGGATGACCGTGGCCCCGGAGTCGATCATCTGGTGAACCAGCTGGTCGTCTGCGATGTCGAAGCAGATCGCGATGCCGGCCAGGATCCCGTTGACGTCGAAGACGTTCGGCTGGGTGCCGAGCTGGTAGTCCCGCGAGATCAGGTCGATCAACTCCGGGGCAAAGGGGCGCCAAAATGCCCGATCAGGCATGTATTCTGCGAACGGTACCGGGTGGACCTTGTCGTAGAGCGCTGTGACGCCCTCCCCCGCCTTCCAGAGCAGGCTCGTGTTGTAGTACTTGCCGTCCCGGTACGTGATCGTTCCCGTGATGAGCGGGGCCACCATCGCGCGGCTGACGTAGTCGAGGACGTCGGCGGCGTCCTGCGACCGGGTCGGGTCGATGTCACTGCCGTTCTCCGGCCACACGACGAAGTCGACCGGCTGCCCGACGAGCGGGAGGGTGGCTGAGGTGTGGTCGGCGAGGATCTGCCCCGGCGAATACCGCGCAAAGAGCCCGGCATCGGAAGCGCCCTGGACGGCGGCGATCCTGGCCTCCCCCGACTGGGCGATGGACACCGCCGGCACGAGGAGGAGCAGGGCGACGGATGCCGTGAGCACGGTCCACCTGGCCAGCACGCCCCAGCCCACCTCACGCAGCAGCTGCAGCGCGAGGGCACTCAGCCAGACGATCAGGAAGGTGAGCCCGGACATCCCGACCCAGGCGACGAGGCCGGCAAACGGACTCTCCGACTGCGAGATCGCCACGCGGCCCCAGGCGAAGCCGCCGTACGGCCAGACCGCGGAAATCGCCTCACGCGCCGTCCAGAGGCCGGCCACGACCAGCGGAACCATGCCCAGGCGTCCCCATCGGGTCGGCCAGGCCAGCGGTCCGCGGTTGAGGACCACGGCGATGAGCCACAGCCCGACGCCGAAGAAGATCGCCTCGAGTCCGCCGAGGGCGAGCCAGGGCACCGGGCCGAGGTAGAGGGTGATCCAGCTGATGTGGATCAGCCAGAAGGACAGTCCGGCGACCATGCCGACCAGAAGCGCCGGTCCCGGCCGGCGGCCGAGCAGGGCGAGGAACATCAGCAGTACGCCGACCGGAGCGAGGATCCACCAGGAGCGGTCGGGGAACCCGCCGTCGAGGATGGCGCCCGCGCCCGCTGCCAGCACCAGGGCGGCCGGGAGCGGCAGGCGGAAGTCCCCGCGGTCCGCGGACCTCCCGACGCGGTTCACCTGTACGTCGACACGGTTCACCGGGGCGACACTCACCGGCACGACACTCACCGGCACGACACCCGCCTGCACGACACTCATCTGCACGGCCTAGGCGAACGACGAGTATGCGACGATGCCGCGTCGAATGGCATCGAGCGCGATCCGGGCTGTCGCGCCGACCGGGGCATCGGCGACGACGGACAGCTGATCAAGGAGGTCGATGGTCTGCTTGGTCCAGCGTACGAAGTCCCCCGCGGCCATTTCGGCCTCGTCGAGGACGTCGATGAGCGAGCCGTCACGGGCCCATTTCCACATGGCAAGGCTGAGTCCGACCGCGAGCGGGTTACTGCCAGGCAGCTGGTGGTCCCGTTCGAGGTCGTCGAGGCGGCTCCAGAGCTCCTGGGTGTCGTGCAGGGCTGCGCGGAACGGGCCCCGCGGCAGGTAGCGCTCGTCGATCAGTCCCTCTTCGCGTCTTGGTTCGAAGACGAGGGCGCAGGCCATCGCCGCGAGCCCGGCCGGGTCGAGGTCGTTCCACAAGCCGCGGCGCAGGGACTCGGCGACGAGCAGGTCCCTGTCGGCATAGATCCGCCGGAGGATGAGGCCGCTCTCGCTCAGGGTCACCGCACCGTCCCGGTCTTCGAGCAGGTAGCCGTAACCGAGGAGGACCTCGGTGACGCGGTCGAAGACGCGGGCGACGGCTCCCGTGCGGGTCGTGATCTGCTTGGTGAGGGCATCCGTTTCCCGACGCAGTTTCCACCACCGCTGCGCCCAGCGGGCGTGCGACTCGCGCTCGGGGCAGTTGTGGCACGGATGCGCGCGCAGCCGCTTCCGGAGGCTCGCGAGCTCGCGCTGGCGGCGTTCCTTCGCCGCGCGGGCGCCGGTCTCCCCCGTGAGCGTCTCGCGTTCGACCTCGGTGAGCCGGCGGCGGATCGCCGAGTACTCGGTGAAGTCTCCGAGGTGGCAGACCATCGAGGCGGCGAAGCCCGTGAGGGATTCCTCCTGCTGGCGGACGGCCCTGGCCATGTCGACGACAGCCCTGTCGGCCTGGAACTGGGCGAATGAGGATTCCAGGACCGTGCGGGTGCGGTCACGGCCGAACTGGTCGATCAGGTTCACGGCCATGTTGTAGGTCGGCTTGAAGCTCGAATTGAGCGGGTACGTGCGCCGGGAGGCGAGCGATGCGACGGTCTGCGGGTCGAGTCCTGAGGCCCACTGGATGACCGAGTGGCCTTCGACGTCGATGCCGCGGCGGCCGGCGCGGCCGGTGAGCTGGGTGTACTCCCCCGGCGTGATCGGGACCCGGGCCTCGCCGTTGAACTTCTCGAGCTTGTCGAGGACGACGGTTCGCGCGGGCATGTTGATCCCGAGGGCGAGGGTCTCCGTCGCGAAGACCGCTTTGACGAGCTTCTTCTGGAAGAGTTCCTCGACGACCTCCTTGAAGGCGGGGAGCATGCCGGCATGGTGGGCGGCGACGCCGCGTTCGAGACCGTCGAGCCATTCGAAGTAGCCGAGCACGCCGAGGTCCTCGTCGAGCAGGGTGCGGCAGCGTTCGTCGACGATCGCACGGATCTCGGCCCGTTCCGCGGCATCGGTCAGGCGGACGCCTGCCCGCAGGACCTGGTTGACCGCCTGGTCGCAGCCGACCCTGCTGAAGATGAAGAAGATGGCGGGGAGCAGATGCTTGCCGCCGAGGAGCCGGACGATCTCGGCTCTGTCCATCCTGCCCGGTTCGAAGGTCGAACGCGGGGGCTGCGCGCGGCCGCGGTTGCCCCCGTGCCTGCCGTCCTGGCGGACGGAGACCCCGCGGCCCGCGCCCTGGGCCAGACGGACCAGTTCCGGGTTCACCCGGTGCGTTCCCGCGGCGCCCGCAGCGTCGAACAGGTCGAGCATCTTGCTCTTGACGAGCACATGCTGCTCGAGCGGCACCGGCCGTTCCTCGGAGACGATCACGTCGGTCTCGCCGCGAACGGCCTGCAGCCAGTCGCCGAACTCCTCCGCGTTGGACACGGTCGCACTCAGCGACACCATCCGCACGTTCTGGGGCAGGTGGATGATGACCTCTTCCCACACGGCGCCGCGGAACCGGTCGGCGAGGAAGTGCACTTCGTCGAGCACCACGAAGGCGAGGTTGGTGAGCAGGTCAGAGTCCGCGTAGAGCATGTTGCGCAGCACCTCGGTCGTCATGACGACGATCCGGGCCTGCGGGTTCACGTTGGTGTCGCCGGTGAGGAGGCCGACTTCGTCCGCCCCGTACTCGGCGACGAGCTCCTGGAACTTCTGGTTGCTGAGCGCCTTCATCGGGGCGGTGTAGAAGACCTTTTTGGTCGACTGCTTCATCGCCAGGTAGATCGCGAATTCCGCGATCAGGGTCTTGCCCGCTCCGGTCGGTGCCGCCACGAGGACGCTGTTGCCGTCCTCGAGGGAGGCGCAGGCGGCGATCTGGAACGGGTCGAGGTCGAACCGGAGGCCGGCTCGGAAAGCTGAGAGCCTGGGGCGGCTCGCCCGGTCGCGGGCCGCTGCGAAGCGCTCGGCCGGCGTCGGCTCGGCCGGGGTCTGGAGAGAGGTCATGGTCGACGCCTAGAGCGCCAGCTCCTGTTCGAATGCGAGGGCGCGCCGGGCGGCACGCCGGTCGTGCAGCACGGCCACCCCGTACGCGGCGAAGTACAGCACCACCATGGGGATGGCGAGGAGGAACATCGACACGACGTCAGCGGCGGGGGTCGCGATCGCGGTGAAAAGGATGATCACGAGGATGGCGACCCGCCAGGACTTGATGATCGACTGCGCACTGATCACCCCGGCGAAGTTCAGCAGCACGATGAAGACGGGCAGCACAAATGCGATCCCGATCGCGACGACGAGTTTCAGCACGAAATCGAAATAGCTCTGAGCGGTGATGAGCGCGGCGTCCTGCGACGGTGCAAAGCCGGTCATGAGTTCAACGACGTGCGGGAGGACATAGAAGCCGGCGGCACAGCCCGCCAGGAACAGCGGCACCGCGGTGAAGAAGAAGCCGAAGGTATAGCGCTTTTCCGTGCGGGTCAGGCCCGGCATCAGGAACGCGAAGACCTGGTACAGCCACATCGGGCTCGAGATGACGATTCCGACGTAGACGGAGATCTTGAGCTTGAGGTCAAAGGCGCTCGTGATGTCCGGGTAGTTCAGCTGCGCGCTGCGCCCCTGTGCCGACGCGATCGTGTAAATCGGCTCCCTGAGGGCGTTCCACACGAAGTCGGACAGGAAATAGCCGATCACGGCGCCGACGAGTATTCCGGCTGCCGCGAGGAAGAGGCGTTTCCGCAGCTCGAGCAGATGCTGTCCGAGGGACATCTTCCCGTCGGAGTTCGTGCGCCGAGGAGTGCGCCCAGGCACGGAGGTTACGGCTTTGTCGTCGGATCGGGCGCGTCGACTCCCGGGGCGGAGTCCGTCCCCGGTGCGCTCTTCGTCTCAGCGGGCTCATCGCTGCGGATCTCGCTCTTGAAGATCTTCATCGACTGGCCGAGGCTGCGCGCGAGTGCGGGAAGCTTGGGCGCACCGAAGAGCAGCAGAACGATGACAAGGATGATCAGGAAGTGCCATCCGGTCAGGTTGTTAAGCATGAGGGCGTGTCCTCTTCATCGGTGGGTCTGGTCTAACGATCGGGCCGTGTTGCAACAGCTTACCTCTGGCGATCCGACGATCGCGCCGTTCCTGCCTGGAGCGTTCACGCGCGGTGCGGTGCAGGTCGACGGTCAGGGCGAGTTCGTTCACGTCCGCGAAGATCGCAGGACGCCGCGGCGGCCGTGTCTCCTCGGCCGGGTCCGTGTCGAGTTCCCCGACGAGGTCACCGAGCGCGCCGACTGCATCCGCGAGCGCCATCAGCTTCCGGAAGAGCATGACGGCGAACCAGGCCAGCATGCCGAGGAGGACGAGCACCAGGCCGGTCCAGCTCAGGAGCCAACTCCACCACGGCATCGGCTACTCCCCCGGCCCTGCCGGTGCACTGGGTGCCGCAGGCTCCGAATACCGTGCCGCGCCGGCATCCGCCCACGCGCGCACGATCTCGCGAGCGGCGGCGGGCTCGACGACGGTCACGACCCCGGAGAGACCCGCGACGAGGCGTTTGAGTGCGTGGTAGTGCGAGACACGCAGGGTCGCCCTGACCCGGTCACCCGCGAGGTGCTGGACCGGGCGGCCGGAGAGGTAGTCGCCCAGGAGCGGCAGCGCACCGGCAGCGAGCTCCACGACGACGTCCAGGTCGGATTCGGAGCCCTGGAACAGGGTCTCCGGCAGCACGAGTTCCTCGGTGCGGCTCGTCACGGGGCGATCGGTGACGGTGAGGGCGCTCATCCGGTCGAGCCGGAACGTCCGGACGGCTCCGCGCAGGTGGCACCAGCCGCGCAGGTACCAGTCCCGGTCGACGGATTCGACGCGGAGCGGGTCGACGTAGCGTTCTTCCTGCCCGCCGCGGGCGTTCAGGTAGTCGAACCTGACCTGGACGCCGGAGCGCAGTGCGGACTGGATAAGGGAGATGGCGTCTCCCGAGGTACGAGCGGATACGGCGAGCTGGCTCGGCGCGGCGGTGGCGCTCCGGCTGAGCTTGGCCATCAAGGATGCGATCGCATCCCGGTCGGCGTTCTCGGGAAGCGAGGAGAGGTATTGCAGTCCTGCGATGAGCGCGGCGGCCTCGCGGGCGGAGAACCGTGGCGAGTCCTCGATCGCCACGAGGTGGGTCAGCACGATCGTGTCGTCGGCCTCGAATTGGCCCCACTCGATGTCGAAGAGATCCCCTGGCAGGTACTGGCTCGTGTCTCCGGGCACCCCGGAAACGGCGATGAGGGTGACCGCGTCGCGCACCCGCTCTGGCGCGACGCCGAAGTGAGCGGCGACGTCCGTGACGCTGATGCCGTCGTGGTCGATGAGATAGGGAACGAGCGAGAGCAGGAATGTGAGCTTGTCGGGGGCGCCGAGGGGCACGCGGGGGGTCATGAACGCACCTCGAGCGGCTCATGGGCGTCGCGGACGCGGAGCAGCCGGTCGAGCACGGCGTCCCGGAGGGCCGGCGGGGAGAGCACGAGGACCTCGGGACCGAACCCGGAAAGCTCGTCCGCGAGGATGTTGAGGTCCGTGTAGTGCAGGACGAGTGCCGCGATCGGCTGGGCGCCGCCGGAGGCATCCGCCGCCCGTTTGCCGAGACGCACCGCGGCATCGCTGCCCGGGAGGACCTCGATCTCAGCGACGTTGGCCGCGGAGAGCGCATCGAGTTCGGCGAGGGCGGTCTGGCCGGCGTCCGGCCCGGATTCGGGTGCGACCAGGTCGGGGACGACCACGACCGGTCCGACGATGCGGGACAGCAGGAACGTGCGGGTCGCCCCGGCGTCGAGGTCGGTACCGAACAGGTGCCAACGGCTTTCGTGCTGGACGACGGCGCGCGGCGCCACCTGACGGCGCCGGGGCGCCGCCTCGCCGGGCTTGAGGTAGAGGAAGGAGACCACGTGCGCGCGGTCCATGGCCTTGCTGAGCGGTTCGAAGGACGCGTCGCGGACCCGGAGGGTCGGGGCGTACCCGAGCACGGGGTCGCCGTCCGCTCCGCCGAGCGCGTTGAGCTTGGTCAGGGCGCGCCGGGACTCCGCCGAGAGCGATCCCTCGCGCCACACGGTCGCGGCGAGCTTGAGCAGCATCAGTTCGTCACCGGAGAAGGACACGTCGGTCGGAAGTTCGTAGAGCCCCTTGGGGATCCGGTAGCGCAGGTACCGGTTATTGCCGGGATCGTCGGGCTGTTCGACGGTCTCGAGCGGGATTCCGAGTTCGCGGATGTCGTCCTTGTCCCGCTCGAACTGCCGTTCCAGGCTCGCATTGTCGCCGCTGTGCACGTAGCGCTGCCGGTAGCCCTGAACGGTCGAGAGGATGTCGGCCTTCGTGAGGCCGATTTCGGTCGCTATCAGGGCCAGCACGAGGCTGAACAGGCGTTCTTCAACCGTGACGCGGTTGATCGGTTCGGGGGTCGTCGACACCCCGTGAGTCTAACCGAGCGCCGGCACACCGACCGTGTCGCGGAGCGAGAAGCGGAGGCGACTCGTTGCCCGGGTCACTGGTCATGCGCGGTTGGGCGGTCCGGTGAGGACTTGGTGGGCGCGGTGCCGGTTCGGCGGCCGCCAGAGTCGTTGCGGATCGATCAACCCAGGGGCCCGCACTTGCGGTGAGCCCTTCACCATGCGGATCTCCCA